>CAZERK010000666.1:0-2005 GCA_964514515.1 uncultured Planctomycetaceae bacterium | reverse complement strand
TCAGCCTGCGCGCCTATCCCTACGCCCCGCGGACCGGCCAGGCCTTCCAGAAGCTGGGCCGTGGCGGTGGGGGATGGGCGTCTTGCGGGGCGCTGTGTTCGTCACCACGAGCCGCCCCCGGCTCGGAGGCGGTCTCCTCTTTTCGCGGGCCGCTGGTCTCTGCGTCGCTGGTTGGCGGATCGGCGCTGGCGTGGCCGAGCGGGCGAAAAACCAACTGCATGTCGGCCGTCTCCAGCAACGGCATCGCGCCGCTCCGCTCTTCCCAGCCAACGGCCAGGATGACCACCCCGCCCTCGTTCATGAAGCTCCGCAAGACGTCCAACTCCGCGGCGGTGTACGGCTTGGTCGGGGCGATCGTGACGAACACGTCGCACGCGCGGATTTGACGTTCGTCGAAACGTCGCGAGCCGATGGCGAAGTAGCCGTCCCGCATCAAATTCATGTAAACGCCCGCGACGCCGTTCGGACGCCAGCCTTCCAACGAATGCCGGCCAACGTGCGACAAGTCGACGACGGAGACATGGCCTTCGAGCGGCCCGGGACCGAGCGGGTCTCCCTCTGCGGGGACTCGTTGCGAGGTCCATCCTGTCGCGAAGAACACGGCCGCGACGGGCAGCCATACAACGGGGAGCCGACGGGACGCGACCAACACCAAGATGACCGTCAAGGCTAGTAGCACGAGGGCCACGGGTTCGCGATATCGATGCAGCGTCGCGGGGCCTTCGCCCCCGAGCCACCAGAACACGTTTCGCACGAAGGGCCACGTCTGCGTCTGGATCGCGTTCACGAAGCCGGACGTGGCGCCGATGACGACGATCCGTCCTTGTCCAATGCGCTCCGCCGCCGCCAGAACCACGTCGCCGAGCATCTCGCCCGGGTCGTACGTCAAGTTGCCGAGATAGCCTCGCCGGGCGTCCTCGGAGTCGGCTCGATCGGAATAGCCCCATCGGCCGATGACCAGCGGGATTGCTGGATCGCGAATCTCCAACGACGCCCCTACGACGCTGCCGCATTCGTTGGTCGAATCGGCCACGCCGGCCGTGATTGGATGCGGCCAGAATTGAAGCGAGTGCAGCCAGCCGCCCACGAAGTAGTCCGCGGAGTCGAAGCGGTAGCGAATGTGCGTCCTCGACAGCGGGTCGTTCAACGCCAGCTTCTTCTGATCGTTCCAGAACGTATGGTCGCCCAGGACCAGCAGGCCGCCGCCGTCCTGGAGGAAGGCGTCGATCGCTTCCAGCGACTCGGCCGGCAACGATTCCCGCTGGTTGATCAGGACAAGGACGTCCTTGTCGGCAAGCGTGCGATCGGTGATCTCGCCCACGAACTCGCTTCGCCAGCCCATGCAGTCCAGCAAGCGCGGCATGTTGCCGAACATGCCCGCGCTGCGTGCGCCGTAACGCTCGTGCGTCGGCACGTCCCAGTTAAGGAAGCCCTTCTCATAAAGGGCGACGGTTGGGTGACGGCGTGGGGCATGGCCCGGAACCTCGGACAACGTTCGAACGGCGACGTACCCGGCGACCCACGCAAGGACCATCAGGCTCCAAGTCACGAAGTCCGGGCGATCGATGGGCGGCGCATCGGCCTGCTCGCGCGGCCCGCGCAAGAACCAACCGATGACGAGCGCGAGCAACGGCGGTTGCATCAAAGGGAGATGAACGGGATGAAGTTGGTCCGCGGTTGCAGCGAAGTCCGACAGCCGTGCGAACAGACAGAGGTAGGCGAGATGGGCCAGCAGCACGAGGATTACGGACGCCAGGAGCCGGCGCAGGCGGCGTTTGGGCGTCAACGCGAATCCGGCGAGGCAGATGCTCACCGCCAGGACGACGAGCGCGGCGCCGGTGAAGGACGGGCCGAGATCCAGGGGGCGCCCGACCAGTTGGCCTGCGGCGCCGGAGACGTGCCTCGATGCGTCTTGGGTGGCGTACCAGACGAGCGGGCTGGTTCGGCAGGCGCATTGAAACAGGCCGCCAAGCAGGCAGCCGACGGCCAGCACGGCGGCCACGGC
>CAZERK010000665.1:0-2006 GCA_964514515.1 uncultured Planctomycetaceae bacterium | reverse complement strand
GGATGCGTGTCAAGGACGCCGCTGTCGACGTTGGCCATGATGACGCCCGCGCCGCTGAGACCCACCTCCGCCAGCCACGCCTGGTAGCCCGGAAACGCCAGGTTCGAGGGGTTCACGTTGTTGACGCAGACCTGGTCGCTCATCTCGCCTCGTAAGCCGCCGTCGGTGGGCACGGTCTTAATGCTGTAGACGCCCGGAACACGCGACGCGTTCAAGAAGAGCGACGCCGGCATCTCGAAGGTCGCCTGTTCAAACACGTCGTCGATCAGGCGCGTGCCGTCGAGCTTGGCGCCGAGCGCCTGCAACTTCCGGATGGCTGCCTGTGTATCGGCGCCACGGTACAGCATGACGCGGACCTGCGCGCGGGATTCGCGCAACGCGCGATATCGGGGAAGAACGCGGTATGCGGGAAAGAAGTCGCCGCGCCAACGAACCGCCTGGGTCCCCGTTGCCGCTCGATCGCGCACGGTCCGATTGCCCCAGACGACGTACGCATTGGGATGGATGTATTGCACGATCTCGAGGCCCTGCGCCTTCAATTGATCGACCCATTCCGATCGCACCGGGCCGCGGAACTGAACCAGTTGGAAGTCAGGACCGTCGCCGCCGGCCGTCGTCCATTCCGCCGTCGATCGAGGTTGGGCCCGAACGGGATCGAACCGCATCTCGCCGAGGACGATATCGAATGCGTCGGCGGCCTCTTCGTATGCGACGCCCGAAGCCTTCAGCTTCGCAAACTCGCCGGGGCTGAGTTCCTGCCAGACAAAGGCCCCGTAATCTTCGCTGAAGTTGGGCCGGATGTTCGTCGTCGCGGCTCTGGCGGCGGCGCTGGCCGGAATTTTCACGCAGCGTGCGCCTTCTGCGGGGTGATCTCGCTCTGAGGCGTACCCCACCTGCGACGCAGAAAGAAGAGCCGTTACAGACCCCGCCAGGCAAACGAGTAGGTAGACGCGGCTGCTCGTCATGGGAATGCGAACCTCCATCGAGATTGTAGCGCTCGATCCTTATCGGGTGACGTGGGGCGTGCCTTTGTGTCTCGCGCCTGACCATCGCCTCGAAGCGATGTTCAGCACGGGCCTGCCATCCAGCGCGCGGAGCGCTGACAGCCTGCAGCAGCAGCCCGATTCGACCGTTTCGGACCCTTGACGAGGCCGAGAAAACGGTCGGCGACGGCATCGCGAGGCTTCTGCCGCGGCGTGCCAAGGTTCTCCTGCCGCCGGCTGCGAGGAGGCGCGGCGCGCCACGCTCGGCTGGCCAGAAGCTTGCCGGCAGCAGCGGTGCATCGGCCTGCGAATGGCGACGCACGGACCCTCTCATTGCGAATCGGGGACCCTCCCGTTCACCCTCCGGAGCGGGCACCAACTGGCTCGACAAGAATAGGATACGCTTGCTCCAGGCTCGATGCCAAGGGAATCGTCCGAGAAACCGCAACCTGGCCAGGCGCCGCTCGCAGTCCTCGACACCGGCACGCCGGAGGTGCACGCTCTAGGACCTGTTTCAGAGTCCTCGCTTCCTTTAGGAGTTCCGTGGCTTGAGTGTGCGGCTTCGCCCTCGCCGCAGGGGGCGCTTCGCAGCCGGCTTCTGAGAAGCTGGTGTGCTGCGTTCGCGAAACGCGGCTCCACGGGGAAACCGCCGGCGCCGCTGCCGCGTGGTCGGATCCAAACAGGTTAGGAATCGGCGGGCGGGGAGGAGATCGCCATCGGAGTTGGCGGCTTCTTCTGCGGCACCAGGAACACGGCGCCGCACGCGGCGCACTTCTGGGGCCGGCCGCGCATCGCCTCGGGCAGCATCAGCGTGTTGGCGCACTTCGGGCACCGAACGCCGATCAGGCCTGCCGTCGCCTGCGGGCCGGCGACAGTCTGTGAGCCGCCTGGACTGTGCAAACCGGCTGCGGCTTGAGCCGCCATCGCCTGCGATGCCATCGTGCCCGGCGCCGGGGACGGCATCGCGCCGGTGGGCTGCGGCGGCTGGCCGGGTACCTTGAAGAGCGCCCCGCAATGCGGACA
>CAZERK010000664.1:0-2009 GCA_964514515.1 uncultured Planctomycetaceae bacterium | reverse complement strand
TCTCGATGTTGCCTGCGTCTGCGACGCGCTTGTCGGAGGTGGGCACGGTGGCGCACATGGCCCCTCGCATCGTATACTTCGTGCCTGAGTGGCCGGCCCTGTCGAGCGGCGTCCTGCATTCGACGGTGCTGGCAGAAGCCGGCTTCCTTCAGAATCACGGTTTCGAGTGCCTCTACGTCGGGAGCGAAGAGACAGAGGCGAAAGCAGAAGAAGCCCGGCGGCTCGTCGAGCAGAGCTATGGCGTCAGCGCTTTTGTCTGCGGCTGCCACTCGACTCGATTCCGCATGGCCAGCATCTTGTGGCTGACGTGGAAGCTGGCTCGGCTGGCGATGCCGACCATCGAGCGGTTTCGGCCGACCCATGTTTGGACCGACACCTTCCAGGGTTCCTTTCTTGTGCGCCGGTGGGCGCATCGTCTGGGCGCCGTCAGCGTATGGGACGTTCAGGCCATCGTCAGCGAAGAAGTCGCCCTTCGACGAGGCAAGGGGCTCCGCTATGGCTTGATGCGATGGGCCGAGGGCTACGAGCTGCGCCGAGCGGACCGGCTGGGGGGCGTCTCGCGCGCCATGAGGGCTTACGTCCGCAACTGGGTCGGCCGGGATGATCTGGTCGTCGTGCCCTGCTGCTGCGACGTCGATGGCTGTCGGTTCAGCGAGGAGGCCCGCCGGCGATGGCGCGGTGAATTCGGCTTCGCGGAGGCGCATCACGTTTTGTGCTATTGCGGCGGCCTCGCCGACTGGCAGCGGGCGCCGGACATTCTGTCTCTGTGCAACGAGGTGGCGAAACGGCGGGAGGACTACCGATTCCTGTTTCTGTGTCAGGCGACCGATTCGCTGCGCCGACTGATGGAATCGGCCGGTCTGCCCCGCGAACGGTGCGTCGTCAAGAGCTGTTTGCCGCAGGAGGTCCCCGATCATCTGAGCGCGGCGGATGCCGGCATCATCATGCGCGACGACATTCCCGTGAACAACGTGGCCAGCCCGATCAAGATCGGCGAGTATCTCAGTTGCGGCCTCCCCGTCATTCTGACGCGAGGAATCGGCGATTACAGTCAGATGCTGCACGAGAACGGACTCGGCTTGTTATTGGACGAGACGCGCGACGTGGGAGCGCAGGTCGTGGGCTTCATGGAACGGCCCGACTTTGCCGACCTGCGATACAGGGCAATTGAATTCGCCAAGGGTTATGCCTCCTGGGAGTCGCACCTGGCGGATCTGAAGGAACTTTTTCGCCCCAAAGACCGTAAGTAGGACGTCGCGATGGGCGAACAGGGCTCCTTCGGCCTCCTCGCCGATCCCCTTCCGAGAGCGCGCCCACGCAGGCAAGACCGCGTGCCCACGGTTTCAGCCAGAGCTCATAGCCGTCACAGGGAAAGAGTGGACCGAAAGCACATCACAATCGTGATCGGAACGAGGCCGGAAGCCATCAAGATGGCGCCCGTGTACCTCGCCTTGAAGCGGACGCCCGAGTTCAGGACGACGCTCGTGGCGACCGCTCAGCACCGCCAGATGCTGGATCAGGTGCTCGATGTCTTCGGGATGACGCCCGACGTGGACCTCCACATCATGCAGCCCAACCAGACGCTATCTGAAGTCGCGGCCTGCGTGATCTCGGGCGTCGGTGAAACGCTGGCCCGGCTGAGGCCGGACGCCGTGCTGGTGCATGGCGACACGAGTACGTGCCTGTTCGCCGGAATTGCCGCGTTCTACGAGCGGATTCCGCTGGGACACGTGGAAGCCGGCCTGCGGACGTACGACTTTCAGGCGCCTTGGCCGGAGGAGATGAACCGCCGACTCGTGGACCCGCTGTGCCGATGGTGCTGGGCGCCGACGCAGGGCGCCGCCGACAACCTGCGCGCGGAGCGCGTTCCTGGCGAGAATGTCGTCATCACGGGAAACACGGTGATCGACGCCCTGCTCCTGGCGCGCAGCAGGGTCCGGCAGAAGACGCCCCGCGTGACGGGCCTCGCGGATGAGGCGCTGGCGGAAGGACGCCGACTGATTCTGGTG
>CAZERK010000663.1:0-2009 GCA_964514515.1 uncultured Planctomycetaceae bacterium | reverse complement strand
TCGTAGTAGTCGGTGCGGTGCTGCTCGATGTGGCTCGACAGGTACAGCAGCGGCTTGCTGAGCCGGCCGCGCTCGATCAGGAAGAGCGTGATAAGCAGCTGACCGATGCGGCCGTTGCCGTCCAGGAAAGGGTGGATGGCCTCGAAGTGCTCATGCATCAGGGCGCACTGGATCAACTCGGGCATCTGGCCGCGCTGGTGCAGGAATTGTTCCCAGTGCCGCAGGCACTCGTGCATCTCCGACTCAGGAGGGGGAATGTAGGTCGCGTCCGCGAGCGTGCAGCCGGGCGGGCCGATCCAGTTTTGGCTGCGCCGGAAATCGCCGGGCGTCTTGTCCCTGCCGCGCACGTCCCGCATCAGCACGGCGTGAAGGTCGCGCACCAAGCGGCACGACAGCGGGAGCTTCGCTAGGTCGCGGATGCCGCGGTTCAGGGCGGCGATGTAGTTGCGGACCTCCAGCACGTCGGAGCCGGGCGGCGTGCGCTTCGGCTCGATTTCGTCCAGGAGCAGGTCGGACAAGTCGGCCTGCGTGCCCTCGATGCGACTGGAGGCGACGGCCTCGCGATTGACGCAGGCCGCGATGAGCAGGTCGGGATTCGGCAGGTAGCGGCCCAGGCCGGACAGCTCGCTGAGGGCGGCGTCCGCTTGCGACAAGAGCAGGGCCGTTTCGGTGTCGTAGTTGATCGGCGGCGGGAGCGGAGCGGGCACAAAGGCCCAATAACCTGTGGGCGTCTTGACAACCCTCCCGGTCGCTTCACTCGCAAACGCTTTCGGGTCCACCGCTTGACTCGCCCTCGCACGGTTTTTCAAAGCTCCGGCGGCTTTGAAAAATCACGGCGATATTTTACAAATCACCGGCTGAGTGTAAAGCGGCTATCAAAGCGTCTCGCCGCGGCCGCCAAGCCTTCCAAGCTTGCCCTGTTGACGTGGCCAGCTCCGCTGACCGACAATCGTTGTTTCTGTCCCATGCCCCCATCGTCTAGAGGCCTAGGACACCGGCTTTTCATGCCGGCGACAGGGGTTCGAATCCCCTTGGGGGCGGTTTTCCCGAAGACGGATGCTCAATCGTCGGCCGCCCGAGGCGCCGGTCTGTGCAGGTCTGCGGTTGGGCCGAGGGGGCGATGATAAGGAGGCGGCAGATGCGGCTCGGAACGACCCTCTGCATGATCGGTTGCGGGCTTGCGGTTCTGGGCGGCCTCTTCGTGGGCTTGGGCGGTTTCGGAGACAACTGCGAAGCCGCATGCCTGGACCCGGTCCCGACCCTGCCGCAGTCGTCGACGTGCTCTTCTCACCCAACGGGGGCTGCCAGGACCGGATCGTCGCGGAGATCGCCGGCGCCAAGAAGCGGATTCGCGTTCTGGCCTACTACTTCACGTCCAAGCCGATTGCCGAGGCGTTGGTCGAAGCCAAGCGGCGAGGCGTCGATTGCGAAGTCATCGCGGATTCGTCGCAGGAGAAGATGACCTACGGCCGCCTGCCGGTTCTTCGCCGGGCAGGCGTCTCCATCCTCATCGATGGCGAACATGCCGTTGCCAACAACAAGGTGATCCTGATCGACGGCCATACCATCATCACCGGATCGTACAACTTCACGAAAGCCGCGGAGGAGAAGAACGCCGAGAACATCCTCGTGCTGAAGCATCTCCCCGAAGTCTTCGCCAAGTACGATGCAGAGTATGAGAAACACCGGTCGCACTCACGCCGGTATTCGGGCTCGTCGAAGTAGCGGCCGACCTGCGCATCATTTCGATATTGGACGGCACGTCTGAACAGCCGGCGGATCGCGGCGCCCCATAACGCGACCACGCTGCAACGGCAGAGCGCCTACGCTCTCCTGATTATGAGGCGTCCGGAATCGCCTCCACAGCCCCGGCGGCACGGACACGTCCGGCATCGTTGCCGCAGGCTCAGCCTCGCCACGCGGATCAAACGTATCGTACGTTTGTGTGAGGACCCGGCGTGAAGGGCGTCTGCAGGACTCGCCCGCCCGCGGGGGTGGGGCGGGCGGCG
>CAZERK010000662.1:0-2011 GCA_964514515.1 uncultured Planctomycetaceae bacterium | reverse complement strand
CGGCGGGTGATGGAAGAACGGCTTGTCGTACACGGCCGGCGGCAATTCGGACAGGATTGCCGTGCCTTGCAGGCTGTACGAACCGGTTCGGAGCCAGTTGGCGGCAAGGGCCCAGTAGATTTGCTCGTCGTATTCGGCGTGCGCTGCGAACAGCGTCGGCAGCTTCAGGATCCCGCAGAACAGGATGACCAACAAACAGACCGCGGCGTATCGCCTTCGCTGTCGGGCGTCAGACGTTACGTCCCCGATGTTGTCAGCTACAATACGCATCGAGTCTCGCCGATTGCCGCGTCTCTCGACTTCGCCTGCTGAAGAGGCAGGGCTTCGCATTGTATCGGCCGCGGGCAGACTGGCCATCCGCGATGCGAAACGCCACGGTTGCCGGACAACGAGACAGACGACGGATTCGAAGGAACGTCCTCGTGACGATTCGTCAAGAGACGGAAGAAGCAGTACCGATGAGCCCTGAAGCGTCTCGCTCGGTCGATGCGCCACCGGCGGACCGGCCTGCGGTCCCTCAGCCCGCCGCCCCTCAAGAACCGGCTGCCGCTCGGGAGCGTCGGACGTCCGGCCTGAGTCCCGCGATGTGCCAATACCTGGAGCAGAAGGAAGAGGTCGGCGACGCGATACTCTTTTTCCGCATGGGCGACTTCTACGAGACGTTTTACGAAGACGCCAAGACGGTCTCACGCGTGCTCGGGTTGACGCTGACGTCGCGGAACAAGACGAGCGACGAGCCGATCCCCCTGGCAGGCGTACCTTACCACGCGGCCGACGGCTACGTCGCCAAGCTTGTCCGGGCGGGTTTCAAGGTCGCGATCAGCGAGCAACTCGAAGATCCCAAGCAGGCCAAGGGCGTCGTCAAGCGCGGCGTCGATCGCATCCTGACGCCTGGAACGCTAACAGATGACGCGCTCTTGGACGCCCGCAGCAGCAACTTCCTCGCGGCGCTGTGCCCTTCCGGTCGCGGCTGGGAGAGCGGGACCGTCGGATTGGCGTGCGTCGAGCTGGCCAGCGGCCGTTTCTTCGCCCAGTCGATCCCCGCTACGCATGTCGCGGACGAGCTGACGCGGCTTCGACCTGCCGAAATCCTCGTGCCGGAGACGGATATCGACGCTGACCCGCCGCTGCTGGCGCGCCTTCGGCAGGAATCTGAAGCGACGATCACGGTCCGCCCGCCCCACGAGTTCGATCCGAGCGTCGCCCAGCGTCGGCTTTGCGAGCATTTCAACGTGGGCAGCATCGCGGGATTCGGCTTCGACGAGTTCGACGCATCGCTGTGCGCCGCGTCCGCGGTCCTGGACTACTTGAAGGAGACTCAGAAGTCAGCCCTCGGGCACATCCTCAACATCGTGCCCCGCCGGAGGGACGACCGTGTCGCCATCGACCAGGTCGCTCTTCGATCATTGGAGGTCGAGCGCACGATGCGCGACGGCGCCCGCGAGGGCTCGCTGCTGGGCGCCGTCGACATGACGGTCAACCCGATGGGGGCGCGAAGGCTGCGAGAATGGCTCTGCTTTCCGCTCTGCGACGCGGCGGAGCTTCGATCACGACAGGACGCGATCGGGAGCCTCTTCGATCAGCCGGACAGGCTGCACCGAATCCGCACGTTGCTCCGCGGCCTGGGCGATATCGAACGAATTGCCGCCCGGCTTGGGCTAGGCCGAGCCTCCCCTCGCGATCTCGTCGGCCTCGGCCTCGCTCTGCACCGTTGCGGGCAACTCGCCGAGTCCGTCGGCTCGTCCTTGCGGGCCCAGTCGGAGCTGCCAAAGCGGCTGGAACAACCAACGCGGCCCGAGGACCTGTTGTCGCGATTGGCAGCGGCCATGACAGGTCATCAGACGCTTGCGGCGTTTCTCGGCCGCGCGCTGAAGGAGGACGCCCCCCCCGTCACGCGAGACGGCGGCTATATCGCCGACGGCTACAACGCCGAGATCGATCGCCTCCGCAACCTGGGACAGCACGGGCACCAACGCCTCGCGGACATGCAGGCCCGCGAGGCGCAGCGGAC
>CAZERK010000661.1:0-2022 GCA_964514515.1 uncultured Planctomycetaceae bacterium | reverse complement strand
CGCACCCGACGCCAGCGGCCGGGACTTGGTACGACTACACGTTCTCGACGAATTACTCGTTCAACGGCACGTCCAACATGCTGGTCAACGTCTCTCGCGACAACTCCGGCTGGTCGGGCAGCGGCGGCAACTACTGCCGTGGGACCATCGCGAGTCGGGCCGGGTACGGCTACAGCGACTCGGGGTATACGTGGCCTTATGACACGATCGGCTTCAACGCGTTCTCCTATCTACCCCAGATGAAGATCACGTACACGGCGCCAGCCGAGCATTGCTACACGCCGCCGACGTACGACTACACGATCACGCCGAGCACGAGTTGGCAGACGACGGGCAGCATCTCCGTTGGCGCGACCGGCTGCCGCATCTACCGGCTCTCCCTGTGCCCCTCCTTCGGCTACGACTTCAGCATGTGCGTCAACGACGGCGTCGGCGGCAGCGCCCCGACGGGAGACGCGGACCTCACGATGTACGATTCCGCGGGCACGTCGCTCTGGTACATCGACGGCCCATCGTCGTGCGGCTACGATGCGACGACCCTGGGGACCGCCTATCAGAATTGGGTTCCTCCCAGCGCCGGCTACTATTACTTGAAGGTCTCGGAGTACTACGGCTCGGCCCTTACGTACAACCTGGCATACACGTCCACCGCCATCGACCCGTGCGCTTCGACCACGCTGATCGGCGGATGCGGCGCGGGATACACGCAGACGTATTCGAGTGCGTGCGGCGGTTCCTGGAACGTCACGGCCTGCGGCTTCAGCACGCCGGGCCAGGAGAAGGTTTATCGGTTCGTCGCGCCGACGAGCGGAACGTACAGCGTTCAGGTGACGAGCGGCGGCTGCTGGGTCGACTACTTCTGGCAGGCCTCGTCTTGCGGCCCGTCGGGCTGGAACTGCATTGACGACATCTACTCGCCGGGCACGTATGGCGCGATGTCGTGGACGGCCGGCACGACGTATTACATCTTGTTGGATGCCGAAGGCACGTCGTCCTGTTCGCACCAGTTCTACCTCAACTGCCCCACGCCGCCGCCGGCCATTACCGGCGTGTCGCCCAATCACGCGCCCGCGGGCGTCGGCAGCGCGGGGCCGGCCGGGAGCCTCGTGACGGTGACGGGCACGAACTTCGGTGCGACGCAGGGTTCGAGTGTGATCGCCTTCTGGGCCAGCGGCTCGAGTTACAACTACAACAACAGCTACGTTGTGTCCTGGTCGGACACCGGAATCCAATGCTACGTTCCGGGAGGTTGCAGTTCGAAGGACGTGGCCGTGTATCGCGACTTCACGACCTGGTCTAATTTCTACCCGTTCACGGTGGATTGGTCGTTCTGGTATCGTTGGCAGGGCGCGTCAGTCATGCCGATTCACTATTACATCAACCAGAACGGCACGCCCGACGTGAGCGACGAATTCGCCGCGGTTCAGGCGGGCATTCAGACGTGGGAGAACATCACCAACTGCTACGCGGACCATCGCTACCTGGGAACGACCGCGTTGACGGCGACCAACAGCGACGGAGCGAACGTCGTCTCGTGGACGGAAAGCGGATGGTCGCACGGCTCGGGTGTGATCGGTGTCTCGACGATATGGCTGAACGGCGGAATCATCATCGAGACGGACATGGAGATCAACGGCCAGGAATTCACCTACACGACCGGCGGCATGGTCGTCGGCCAAGTCGACGTGCAGAACCTCGTGACGCACGAAGCGGGGCACGGCTACGTCGGTCTGAGCGACCTGTACGGGACGCCGGACGTGGACAAGACGATGTTCGGCCAGTTGGACGTCACCAACGGCGAGGACATAAAACGCACGTTGGACGCGACCGACAGCGCCGGCGCGGCATGGATCTATCCGCATACGACGACCGCTGGCCTCTGGAGCGGCAACTACGACGTGAACTGGTTTGACTGGCGGAACTGGGACGACGGCACGGTCCCGACGTCCGGTCAGAACGTGACGATTCCCGCGGGCCGCTACGTCTATCCGAGCGTCGCCACGCGCGCCGCGCTCTGTCATG
>CAZERK010000660.1:772-2039 GCA_964514515.1 uncultured Planctomycetaceae bacterium | reverse complement strand
TTCATCTGGCCGAAGACCATCGCCGTGAGCTCGATGACCTACTTCACCTTGCCCTGCGCGTCCTTGAACTCCGCTTCCTGCATCTCCAGCCAGAGGTCGTTGCCCTCGCGCGTCCGCTCGCCAACACCGGCGAAGACGGAGTAGCCGCTGTGCTCGCGCGCGATGCGGGCGATCATCTCCTGGATGATGACGGTCTTGCCCAGGCCTGCCCCGCCGAACAGGCCCGTCTTGCCGCCGCGGACGAAGGGGGCCAGCAGGTCGATGACCTTGATGCCGGTGACGAGCTGTTCCGTCTTGGGCGCCAGGTCGGCGAACGGGGCCGGCTCGTGATGGATCGGCCGATGCTCCTTCGCCTCGACCGGGCCGAGGCCGTCGATCGTCTCGCCGAGGAGATTGAAGACGCGGCCGAGAATGCCCTGGCCGACGGGCACCTTGACGGACTCGCCGGTGTCGGTGATCTCCGTGCCGCGTTTGAGGCCGTCCGTGCTGCCGAGGGCGACGGCGCGGATGCGCCCGCCGCCGAGATGGCTGGCCACCTCGCACGTCAGCAGCTCGTCGACGGTCTCCGTGCCGACCATGCGCTCGACCTTGACGTGCAGGGCGTTGTACAGCGCGGGCATCCGATCTTCGGGGAACTCGGCGTCCAGCGTCGAGCCAATGACCTGCGTGACACGGCCGGATTGAGGCGTCGTTGCGACCATTCCCGATTCTCCGCTAGGGTGAGAACAAAGCGTTCAATATCCAGACGACTCGCCCGCTGTATCCAAGTCTGCAAGGGCGGTCTTCGTATGCCGCGCTCGCCTTCGGCGCGCGGCTAAACAGCTCGGCGCTACTCCAGCGCGTTGGCGCCTCCAACGATGTCCAGCAGCTCCAGCGTGATCTGCGTCTGCCGGGCACGATTGAACTGCCGCGTCAACATGCGGATCATGTCGCCGCCGGCGTCGGTGGCGGCCTTCATGGCGACCATGCGGGCGACCTGCTCGCTGACAGCCGCGTCCGTGAAGCATTGAAACAGCCGGGCCTTGACCGTTTGCGGCAACAAGACCTTGAGCAGTTGATCCGGCGGAGGCGAGAAATCGTACTGCGCGACGGCTTCGTGCGACGGCGGCGTTTCCGCCGGGGCCGGCGCCGTCGCGGCCGGCGCCGCCTTCGTCAGCGGCAGCAGGCGCATGACCTCCGGGACCTGTCGTCCGGTCGAGATGAACCGCATGGAGGCGACGTAAACGCCGCCGAACTCGCCCGCCTCGTAACGCCGCATGTACTCGAC
>CAZERK010000660.1:0-762 GCA_964514515.1 uncultured Planctomycetaceae bacterium | reverse complement strand
GGTCGAACCGCGGCCGGTCGTCGATGTCCGTGAGCGGCCGTGCGATCGGCCGGCGGAGGAACTTGAAGTAGGCGATGCCCTTCTTGCCGACGACGTGCAGGTCGTGCGCGCGGTCCGCCGCTTCCTCGTTCAACCGTAGCAGAGCCCGACGGAGGATGCTGCCGTTGTAGCCGCCGCACAGCCCGCGGTTCGAGGTGATGACCAGCAACAGGTCCTTCGCCGCCTCGGGGTTGGACCGCAGCAGCGGATGGTCGATCTGCTCGCCGGCGACGGCCGACAGCTCCTCCACGAGTTGCGTGATCTTCTGCGTGTAGGGCTTGGCGCCGACGGCTCGGTTGTACGCCTGTTGGAACCGGGCGGTGGCGATCAACTGCATCGTCCGCGGGAGCTTGCGGATATTGGTCACCGCCTTGCGTCGCTTGACGATCTGTCGGGCTTTTGCCATCGGGGCTTACTCAGTTCGCGTGGGGCGTCGCCTTGCGATGCCTGAACGCCGTGATCGTTCGCCTGGGGCCTTGCCGAATCGTGTTAACCGTTTCGTACCGGTCCGCGAGCTTCTCGTACAGCCCTGCCTCGGCCTGGGTCCGGTCCCCGGACGCATGGTAATACAACTCCGCCAGCAGCACGCCCTCGTCCGGCAGCAACGGCGCCAGCTCGCCCCAGTCGGCCAGAGCCACCGCCGGTTGCACGAGGATGACCGTCGCCTCCGGCCGCATCTTCTCGACGAGCGGCAACAGGTAGCCTCGCATGGGGGCGTTGGCA
>CAZERK010000659.1:0-2049 GCA_964514515.1 uncultured Planctomycetaceae bacterium | reverse complement strand
CGCGTCTATCACATCGACCGCGGCTACGAGCGGATCGAGCAGCGCTTGTCGGCGCTCGGCGCAGACATCCAGCGGATGCCCGAGTAGGTTCCCCGTAAAGCCGCGTGAGTCGAGGCTGCAACTCTTGAACCGGACGATTCCTCGCCTCGTCGTCGTGAGGCCGAGGCTTGCGTCGGTGCGTCCCTTTGACCGCCCGGTCCGTGAACCGATAGGATGACCGACATGACAGACTCAGCCTTCCTGCGATGTATCCGGCCCGCCTGCGGGGAAACGTACGACCTGTCGGAACAGATCTACGAATGCAGGCGATGCGGCAGCTTGCTCGACGTGGCTTATGACTGGGACCGGCTGCGGCCGCCGCAGCGCCTCAGCGATTTCGAGCGGCGATGGTCCTCGCGAAACGTCCCGATCGACCATTCCGGCGTCTGGAGATTCCGCGATTTGTTGCCGTTCGCCAAGCCGGAGGAGTTGGTCACCGTCGGCGAAGGCCAGACGCTTCTGCAAGCCGTCGACGTTTATGGCCTGGGATTGCCGTTGGGGCAGGGTCGGCTGCACCTGCAATACGAAGGCATGAATCCCTCCGGCAGCTTCAAGGACAACGGCATGGCGGCGGCCTTCACGATGGCCCGAAAGCTGGGGCACCCGAGGGTCGGCTGCGCCTCGACGGGCAACACGAGCGCCAGCATGGCCATGTACGCCGCGAAGACGCGGCTGGGCGACGGGCGGTTGATGCGAGCCATCGTCTTCATCGGCGAGGGCAAGATCGCCTACGGGAAGCTGTCGCAGGCGTTGGATTACGGGGCGCTGACGCTGCAAGTCGCCGGCGATTTCGACGCCTGCATGAAGCGCATTCGTGAGGCGACGGACCGCCTCGGCCTGTACTTGATGAACTCCGTCAACCCGTTCCGCCTGGAAGGCCAGAAGACGATCATGTACCGCGTCCTGGAGGGGCTCGGCTGGACGCCACCGAATTGGATCGTCGTGCCGGGCGGCAACCTCGGCAATTCCAGCGCATTCGGGAAGGCCTACATCGAGCTGAAGGCCTTGGGGCTCGTGCCGCACGTGCCGCGCATCGCCGTGGTCAACGCCGTCGGCGCCAACACGTTGAGCGAATTGTACAACCGCCGCGGCCTTCGCTGGAACAACGGTGACTGGGACCAGGCCAAGGCCGACGGCTGGTACGGCGAGATGAAGGCGGCCGGACGAAAAGCCAAGACCATCGCCAGCGCGATCGAGATCGCCCATCCGGTGAACCTCTCCAAGGAGCTGCGCACGCTCGACGCGATGAACGGCGTCGTCTGCGAGGTGACGGACGAGCAAATCCTGGAGGAGAAGGCCCTGATCGGCCGGTACGGCTACGGCTGCGAGCCCGCCAGCGCCGCCAGCGTGGCGGGCCTGCGACAACTCCTGGAACAGGGCGTCGTCGATCGCGACGCCCGCGTCGTCTGCATCCTGACCGGCCACGCGCTCAAGGACCCCGACGCGACTGTTCGGTACCATACGGGACTGGAGCCGCCTGAGGGCGTGCCCAAGCAGCGCGAGCCGTGGGGGCGCAGCGCCAATCGCCCGATCCGCGTCCCCGACGACCTGGACGCAATCTGCCGCGTGATCGAAGAGCACAGTTGACGCCGGTTCATGTCCGACGGCGCCAGCGGAAGCCGTTCTGTGGGCCGACCTGCGTCGAGTCCAATCTGCGCTTGGCCACGCCGGTCGAAGCGCGGGGACGGAGCCTGCGGGCTGCGTCTATTTCCGGCAACCCAAGTCGGGTCAGCAAGTACAATTAAACATCTGCCTATCGCGCGACAGTTCTACTGTGCAGACCGCGAGAACCGAACGGACGGTCCTGGATGACTTCGAGCCCGACAGCCTCCGATGATCCCCCGATCCGGTCGGCATCGCGATCCGTTGCGTGGACGCCGACGTTCTGGGAGAAGCTTCGCGGGCGGCTGCTTCGATTGGCGGTCAAGATGCTCTGGAACCGAGACGACGCGGAGGAGACCGTGCAGGAGGCATTCAAACAAGCGCTCGTCAGCGGCCCCTGCCAGGACG
>CAZERK010000658.1:0-2059 GCA_964514515.1 uncultured Planctomycetaceae bacterium | reverse complement strand
TCCGGCAGATCAACCAGGGCCATGGCCTGCCCCCAATTGGTGGGCGGCGTCGTTTCCGATCCGGTGAGCGAGAGTGGGAAGGGTGAAGCGATGGCGTTGGTGGACCCGCGATAGACGTTCCAGGATTCTCCTTCCGGCAGCGGCAGGATCGCATCGAGCGTGGTCCTGAGTTCCGCCGCTGAGCGAGTTATCTCTTCGAAGCAAATAATATCCGGCTGGAGCGCCTGAAGAATACGGGAGAAGATGGGCGTGCGAGTGAACAAGCCATCCCAGAGCATGTTCCACGTCACGATCCTCAAGTCTGATGGACAGGCTCGTTGAATGGGAACCTCAGGGTCATCCGGCAATGCGCCGTCGGCGAAGGCATAAGAATGGCCGGCGGGCGCGTCGGGCGCGCGATCCGTCGGACCCTCGAGCACGACGCTGAAGGTCGGTGAATCAAACATCGGCGTCCCACGAATTGGGAATATCGCGCCGCGTCGCAACCGCAGCTCAAACTCGGCGCCGGCGTACGTCGGTCCCACGACTGACTCGACCGCGGCGTGCCCGATCGCAGCGGCGCTGAACTGCGAATCGGTTTGCTCCACCCACGTTCGCTCAGGCAAGAGCAAGGCCAGGTCGGAACCCATGGAGCCGACCGCGTAGCCCGTCGCGGGATTGTCGTCCGTGTCGAAGTAGATCCGGAGAGAGCTGTTTTGGATGCTTGTGAGATTGCCCGTCTGGAAGCGGAGATAGACGAAGCGATCGTCGTTGGCGATCCAGACGCTCTGCAGGTCGATTGCGCCGGCTCCGTGATCGCCGGTCGCATCCACGAAAGCGGTAAAGACGCCGCCCCAATCGTCGAAGAACCCGTCGATGATGCATTGCCGGTAGCGCGGGTCCCCATCCGCTCTTGCATATTGCCCGAAGAGGAGGGCGAGAATCACGACCAACGCGGATCCGCAGCGCAAGGGAGCCTGCATCATGCGGCTCGATCCATAAGCAACTCTGACTCTCATTCGCCGCCCGCGCATGTACTCGATCATGGGTGTTCTCTGAAGATGCCCGAAACAGGAGATTCGATCCCAAGTCCTCTTTGAGCAGCAGCATCGTGCTTCCAAGATGAAGGAAGCGGTGAAACAGCGTGGTCGACTTCGCCCGGCGAATGCACAACCTGCGGAGGTGTCTTGCCGCCCGATCGATGCGTCTTGCAGCGTCCTGCGAGCGCCGCGCCTGCTCCTTCGGCTTTGGGATGCGCCGGCGGCGCTCAATCAACTCATGCGTCGGCCCCCGGGGGCGAGGCTTGGAATTCATCCCCTCCATCGGGATTCTGCCCCGCGTATCAATGCTGATAACGGGGGAAAGACCGACCCCTGGGCAATGAATTTCCAGCCTCGGCCGACGCCGCGTTCTGGCGCAAGCCAGTCCCGCCGGCGCCACACCGTGCAAGAAGCCGACGGCATGCCAAACGGCGCTAGAGCCCGAGCAACGCCTCGACGAACTGTTCGAGATCGTTCATGCGCAGACCGCACATCGCATCGAAGTTCGCCGCGCACATTTGTTCGTCCGTCGCCGAGTCGGGGTCGAGAAACACCTCCACGAACGCCTGAATGTCCGCACCGTTCACGATGCCGTCGAGGCTGACGTCGCCCAGCAAGATGCCGCTGCAATCAGGCCCCGGCGGTACGCCCCAAACCTCGATGTCGTCGATATTCCAACCGCAATAGACCGTGCTTGAATTCGTCGTCCCCATCGTCCATCGCAGATAGACCGTCGGTTGGTTGTCCGCCACGGCGGAGATGTCGTAGCTTGGGTGCGACCAACTCGTCTCCAGGAGCGTGGTCCCGGGATTCTCCCAGATGGTCGTCCAGTTCGTACCGTTGTTGCTGACGGCGAACCGGGCATGATCCGCAGTCGCGCTCTCCACGCCCAGCCATCGCCAGAACTTAACCTGGACGTCCGTCAGGTTGGAGCAGTCGATCGCCGTGCTCGTCAGATGGTATTGCGGCATGCTGTTCGTGTAAGCGCCGTTCAGGTTGTAGCCATAGACATTTGTGCCGGTGTAGCCCGTCTGAGGATC
>CAZERK010000657.1:0-2063 GCA_964514515.1 uncultured Planctomycetaceae bacterium | reverse complement strand
GACGGAAGGTCGTTGGACGCCGCGGCGTTCTGGGCGGAATCGCCGTACGACTCCACCTTTCTGGGCAGGCACCTGATGAACCGACGGGAGCAGTTGCTCGCGGAACTGACCCGCGCCGCACGAGTCGTTCCCGAACTCAAGCCGGTGCTGACGAGCAGCGGGTGTTCGGAGGTCAGCCTGTCCACGCAAGCCGCCCACGCCTTCATCTACCAGCATGCGCCTCAACTCGCCGCGGGCGGTTTCAAGGTCATTCTGCCGGACTGGGCGACCAGCGAAGCCTTCCCGCTGGGTTTGTGCTTGCACGTCGAGCCGGCCGGCGACGCCTCCGGCCAGACGCCCGAAGGCGTGTCGGTCGGGTCCATCGGTTTGAACACGCTTCTCAACTTCGACTGGCGCATCGCCGTCGGAGACGAGAACCTCACCGTCGAGGAGTTCGAGCGCATCGCCGCGAACAAAGCGCCGCTGGCGAAGGTGCGGGGCCGTTGGGCGCATCTCGATGCGCAGGCGGCCCAGGCAGCGGTGCGGTTTCTCCAGGGCCGCAGAAGCGGCCGCCTGACCCTGCTCGAAGCGATCCGGCTGGTCGGCGGCGTCGAGGAGTTGGAGACGGGGCTCCCCATCGTCGGCCTCAACGGCGCCTCCTGGCTGGACGACCTCCTCTCCCACAACGCCACGAAGACCCTCGAAGCCGTCGGGCAGCCGGCCGACTTTCGCGGCATGTTGCGCCCCTACCAATTGCGAGGGCTGAACTGGCTCGCGTTGCTGGACCGACTCGGCATCGGCGCGTGCCTGGCCGACGACATGGGTCTGGGCAAGACGATCCAGTTTCTCGCCCTGCTCCTCCACGAGCGTCAAGACGGCAATCCGGTCGGCCCCACGCTGCTCTTCTCACCCATGTCGGTCGTAAGCAACTGGCATCGCGAAGCAAACCGTTTCGCCCCCTCGCTGCGCGTCCTGGTACATCACGGCCCCGACCGTCCGCTCGGAGAAGCGTTCGCCAAGGCCGCGGCCGATCACGACCTCGTCGTCACGACCTACGGCCTGGCCCATCGCGATTTCAAGGACCTGTCGCGCATTGCGTGGCATCGGATCGCGATGGATGAAGCGCAGAAGATCAAGAATCCCAACGCCGTGCAGTCCACGGCGATTCGCAACTTGGGCGGCGCCCGTCGGGTCGCGTTGACCGGCACGCCCGTCGAGAACCATCTGTCCGAGCTTTGGTCCATCATGGAGACGCTCAACCACGGTTTGCTCGGCTCCGCGGCCGCCTTCCGACGCCGGTTCGCCATCCCGATCGAGAAGCTCGGCGATGATCGCTGTGCTGAACGGCTTCGCCGGATGATCCGGCCGTTCATCCTCCGCCGCTTGAAGACGGACCCGACCGTCGAATGCGACCTCCCGGACAAGATGGAGATGCGCGTCTACTGCAACCTGACGCCAGAGCAGGCCGCGCACTATGCCCGGCTCGTCGAGGAGCTGCTGAGCGAGGTCGACCGATCCAGCGGAATCCGCCGCCGCGGCTTGATCCTGGCTACAATCACGCGACTCAAGCAGGTCTGCAACCATCCGGAACAGCTCCTCCGCGCCAAGGGGCCGCTCGACCGGCGCAGCGGAAAATGCGAACGGCTCGTGGAGATGCTCGAAGAGGTGCTCGACGAGGGCGACGCGGCCCTCGTCTTCACGCAATACCGCGAGATGGGCCTCCTGCTGGAGCGGCTCTTGTGTGATCGGCTGCGGACAGACCTGCTCTTCATGCACGGCGCAACGCCCGCCAAGACGCGGGATGAGCAGATCGATCGATTCCAAGACCCCGACAGCTCGACGAGGATCTTCATCCTATCGCTCAAGACCGGCGGCTTCGGGCTCAACCTGACGCGCGCCAACCACGTCTTCCATTTCGATCGCTGGTGGAACCCCGCCGTCGAGGAGCAGGCGACCAGCCGGGGGCATCGGATCGGGCACTCACGCCGGGTCCAGGTCCCCAAGTTCGTCTGCATCGGCACGGTCGAAGACCGCATCGATCAGGTGCTGTCCGAGACATCCGCCCTGGCCGCCCGCATCGGCGG
>CAZERK010000656.1:0-2064 GCA_964514515.1 uncultured Planctomycetaceae bacterium | reverse complement strand
GGCCACCCGCCGCCAAGGCCGGCGGATCTCATCCGCTGCATGGTTCGACTCCATCGATCGCATGGTGCGGATCTCGTCCGCTGCGTGGTACGGTTCTCATCGGCCGCGCAGGGCGCGTCTCATCGCACGAGCCGACACCCCAAAAGACAACCGCCCGCCCCGAAGTATCGGAGCGGGCGGCTGTGGTCATTCACGATTGCAGACTGAGCACGTAGACTCAACTCACGGCGTCGTGCTCCACCGGACCCGCTGGACCAGGTGCCAGGCGGCGATGCCCGCATCGCCATACGTCTGCATGTCGATCCAGGCGTCATCGAAGCACGGCGACTTCCAGTAGCTATGAGCCGAAGTCGGGGTCGATCCGGCCGTGGTCGCACCGATGAACAGATAGGCGTCGCTCTCCGGATAGAATTCCTCGACCACCATCTTACCGCCCGCCGCAACGTACGCCGACGGGCTGTAGTACGCCGTGAAGAACGCGTTCGACGTATTCGGCGGAATCGGAACGAACGACGTGCCGCACACCGTCATGCTGCTGTCCGGGAATCCACCGTTGGCGTCCCGGTAGACCCGGATCCGCATGGTGAGCGGCGTGGCTTCCGTCGACCACACGCCGAAGTGCACGCAGTTGACGTACCTCGCGCTCACGTTCGTGTACGACCGCGCGAAGAAGTTGTCCACGTTGTGCTCCTCCGCGTGGATGGCGCAGGAGTACGGCATGTCCTCCAACAGGTTCGGATTGACGCTGTACGTCAGGCTGTTGGCATAGCACTCCACCGGCTGCGGGCAGATGAACGTGTCGCAAGACTCGCCCTCGTGCCACGTGCCGAGCGCCATCACGCAGTAGTACTCGCTCAGATCGCCGATGCACTCGCCCTCGACGCAGCACGCCGCCACGTCCACGCCGCAGCCTTCCGGTTCGGCGGCCACGTTGACGCACCATGCGAACTCACCCACTTCCGCATCACCGGGCGTCCAACTGGCGCCCGAATTGTTGGACTGGGCACTGACGCCGTCGCCCTGACCGTCGCTGCCCGGCGAGTTGCTGTGCCACATGTACCAGCAGCTCTGGCCGTCAGCGTCTTGCGCGACGCTCACCCAGTAGCACTGGCCCGCATTGACCGGCACCATCGGATGCGTCGCCGTGTACTTGTAGATCGGGGCGTCGTTGAACAGGCTGCCCGTGTCTTCCTTGGTGAAGTTGGCGCCGATCACGTGCTCCACGAGGAACGAGCCCGGCAGGCCGGCATAGCCTTGGCTGCCGCTGCCGTCATCCAGGTAGTACCGGACCGTGTACGTTTCTTGCGTGAACGTGCAGGGGACCCAGCCGCCCTGGTTGATCATGTTGATGCCGTACCACGAGACGCTCGTGATGCCGCCCGGCTCGCTCGGCCGGAAGTTGTCCGCGTTCCAGTTCGGGAACGCGTCGTCGCTGACCGACACCCAACTGCCGTTCGGATACTGGCAGTACGGGCAGTCGCGGCAGCTCACGCTGAAGACATACTCCCGCTCGCAGCCGATCAACCAGCTCGTCCTCGGGGCGAAGAAGATCCAATGCTCGCCCGCGGGCAAGCAAGCCGCCACCGACGCCGGCTGGCAAGGCAGCTTCGAGGCGTACGGGCTGATGGCCAGGTTCGGGTCGGTGCAGTTCGTACCGGTCACGAACCCAATCACGTACGGGAAGTCCACGTCGCCCGTGGCGACCGTCAGCGTGATTTCCTGCTCCTCAGCCAAGGTCAGCGTGTACCAATCCGTGTCGCGATAGACGAACTCGTACGGGCCGCCGGTGCAGGTGCCGCCGGAGCAGGTCTCGCCCTCGGGGCAGTCATCGTTCGTGTCGCACTCGATGTCGCCGAGTTGCGTCCACGTGCCGGCCGTGCCGCACACGATGCTGTCGCACGTGATCTCGATCAGCGGCGGAGTCGTCGGGTTGGAGTTGCAGCCGCCGTTAACCGTGTCCACGTGGCCGTCATTGCTGCACGGATCGAGCAGACCCGTCTCGCCTTCGATAATCGCATCGCCGCCCGGACACTCCGGATCGCACTCGGTGTCCAGACACGCGAA
>CAZERK010000655.1:0-2065 GCA_964514515.1 uncultured Planctomycetaceae bacterium | reverse complement strand
CGCCGCGCAGGCGGTTGACCACGAGCGTCGCCAGCGCCTCGCCCTCGACGTCCTCCGCGATGACCAGGATCGGCTTGCCCGTCGTGACGACCTTCTCCAGCAGCGGAACCATGTCCCGCAGCGAGCCGATCTTCTTCTCGTAGACCAGCACGTAGGCGTCTTCGAGCACGCACGTCATCTCCGTCGTGTCCGTGATGAAGTACGGCGAGACGTAGCCCTTGTCGAACTGCATGCCTTGGACGACCTTCTTCTCGGTCTCCAGGCTCTTGCCTTCCTCGATGGTCACGACGCCCTCGGAGCCGACCTCCTCGAACGCCTCGGCCAACATCTTGCCGATGGAGGCGTCGCCGGTGGCGCTGACCGTCGCCACCTAGGCCATGTCGTCCGGGCCCTTGACCTTGATCGCCATCTTGCGGATTTGCTCGACGGCGATGTCGACGGCCTTGTCGATCCCGCGCTTGAGCAGCAACGGGTTGGCGCCGGCCACGACGTTCTTGTGACCTTCCTTGTAGATCGCCTCCGCCAACACGACCGCCGTCGTCGTTCCGTCGCCGGCCACGTCCGACGTCTTGCTGGCGACCTCGTTGACCATCTTCGCGCCCATGTTCTCGAAGGGCTGCGGAAGCTCGATCTCCTTGGAGACCGTCACGCCGTCCTTCGTGACCCGCGGGGCGCCCCAGGATTTCTGGAGCAGCACGTTGCGGCCCGTCGGCCCGAGCGTGACCTTCACGGCGGCCGCGAGCTTCGTCAGGCCGTCGCCCATCGTCTCCCTGGCACGCTGATCGAACAGCATCTGCTTGACTGCCATGTCCCAACCTCACCGATCGTTTATCAAACGGCCCGCCGGCCGTCCGCATGTCGCGTTTGTCGTTTCGCGGCTTTCAGACCGCCGAAGCCGCCGCCGGACCCTGTTCACGAACTACTCGATCACCGCCAAGACGTCGCTCTCGCGGACGACCGTGTACTTCTTGTCGCCGATCTCGACTTCCGTGCCCGCGTACCGGCTGTAAAAAACGTCGTCGCCCACCTTGATGGACAACGCGGCCCGCTGGCCCGAGTCGAGCAGCTTGCCAGGTCCCACGGCGACGATGTTGCCCCGTGTCGGCTTCTCCTTGGCCCGCTCCGGCAGCACGATTCCGCCGGCCGTCATCTCTTCCGCCTCCCGCGGCTCCACCACGACCCGATCGCCCAACGGATTGATCCTGAACTTCGCCATGTCCTCGCTCTCCTGATATTTCACGCCGGGCTTCGACCAGCCCGGTTCGTCTGGCCCTTACATGTCGTAGTCGTCCATCCCGCCGCCGCCGTGCCCGTGCGGACCGTGCGCCGCGCCCTCGTCGTCTTCCTTCGGCTTGTCAGCCACGCAGCAGTCCGTCGCCAACAGCACCCGTGCCACGCTGCTGGCATTCTCCAGGGCCGTGCGAACGACCTTTTTCGGATCGATCACGCCGTCCTTCACCAAATCGCCATACTGCTCGGTCAGGGCGTTGAAGCCGAAGGCGCCTTCGCCGGATTCCACCTTGTCCAGCACGACGCCGGCCTCCAGGCCCGCGTTCTGGGCGATCGCCATCAGCGGAGCGGCGAGCACCTTGCGGACGACCGCCACGCCGACCTTCTCGTCCGCGCCGGAAACGCCGCTGATCTTGTCCAGCGACGAGCGGGCCCTCAGCAGCGCGACGCCGCCGCCGGGCACGATGCCCTCCTCGATCGCCGCCCGCGTGGCGTGCAGGGCGTCCTCGTATCGCGCCTTCTTCTCCTTCATCTCCGTCTCGGTCGCGGCGCCGACCATGATCTGCGCCACGCCGCCGGCGAGCTTCGCCAAGCGCTCCTGGAGTTTCTCGCGGTCGTAGTCGCTCGTCGTCGCCTCAATCTCGCGTCGGATTTGCTCGATGCGGCCCTGGATCTCGGCCGAAGCCCCGGCGCCTTCGACGAGCGTCGTGTTGTCGGCGTCGACGCGGACCTTCTTGACCTGGCCGAGGTCGCTGATCGCCACGCCGTCAAGCTCGATGCCCAGGTCCTTGAAGACGGGCTTGGCGCCGGACAGGATGGCGATGTCCTCCAACAT
>CAZERK010000654.1:0-2065 GCA_964514515.1 uncultured Planctomycetaceae bacterium | reverse complement strand
GTCATGGACGGCGGATCGACGGTGCTGAGGGGGGTCAACTGGACTCTTTTGTCCGCGCCCAGGCCGGAGACGCGGCCGGGGTTCGGCGGAAGGTTCCTGGATGCGTGGGTGTTGCGGTTCGAGGGGGAGTCGGCGCTGAGGTCGAGTTAGGAGTGAGCACCACGAAGGGTACAAAGAACGGAAGAAAACAGCACTGACCGGTCTGGAGACCGGTCCTCCCCTTCGTGGTCCTTCGCGTCCTTCGTGGTGAAATAACATGGCGGCGGTGGTCATCAAGGTCAACGGGACGCAGGTCTTTCCGGGCAGGAGCAAGCTCGGGAGGGTCACGCCCATGTCACTTGCGATCAACTACGACGACCCCGCCGAGTTCCGGATGGAGATCGGAGACCGGGACATCTGGAGCCCGGCCTTCCCGGCGGACTCGGACGTGCAGGTCTTTATCGACGGGACGCTGCGATTCCGGGGGCTCTCCGGCATCCCGCGGCCGCGGGCCAAGGCGGGCGAGCCGCTGAACGCGATGGTGCAGGAGATCACCTGCCGGGACTACCGCCACGCCCTGTCGCACGCCCCGCACGCCGACCAATGGGATAACGAGTCCATCCCGCTGGACGGCGGGACGCTGGCGGCGGTGCTGGCCCAATACCTCGCATTCGTCCAGGCCGACCTGGAGCGTCTGGGGATGTCCGCCGAGTTCAAGTACGCCGGCGGGGCCGAGGCGGCGACGTGCATCCCGGTGACGTGCCAGTCGGGCGGGGTGGACGGCGGGTTCGCCGAGATCGCGGGCGGTGCGAAGGGTGTTCGATGCCTTATCGACCCAGGCGACGGGGACCGGGAGCTGCCGGCCTACAAGTTCGTGCGGCTGTTCGGGGTGGAGGCTTACGACCTGGCGTTCGAGCAGGTCCGCATCCCGGAGATCGACGTGGAGGTCTCGCTGGATGATCGGGTCGGGGCGGTGCGGATCGCGCAGGGTTCGCAGTGGGGCCAGGCCGAGGTCTATGACGAGGACACGCTGACGCCGGCGTGGGACCCGGATTGGGAGGAGGACTGGACGCCGGCGGCGGCTTACAACAGCTACTCCGACGAGTACGTGCAGGCCAACCCGGCGGCGTGGGCGGACAACCAGGGGCCCTCGCAGGTCTATCGCCTGTTTTCATTCGCGGGCTTCGCCGGCCGGCTGCCGAGGACGGCGGCGATGATGGCGGCGGTGTACAGTGACATCTCCGGTGACAACCCGGTGACATGGATGGTGGAGATCGAGCACGTCGACTGGGCGGCGATGACCGTGCTACTCAAGTTCCCGGCCCTGCGCGACCAGCGGACGGGACAGCCCTTCGGGCGTGACTATCACACTGCCGGGTGGAACAAGTCGGCGAGCCTGGTCAAGCTGCGCTGGGCGGGCCAGGGGTCGCTGCCGCTAATCAGCGCAGCGGTCCGCGTGCCGCCGCAAGGGTTCGGCGGGCGGGCCTATCAGCTCGCGCCGCTGACGTGCGGGGTGGAGCGGCGGCTCAGCGTGCCCGCGGGGGTGAGCAAGGACGACTACGCCCGCGAGGCGTTCGCGGCCTTGTCCGAGCCGCTGGTGCGGGGAAAGGTGCCGATCAATGGGGATCTGCCGGCGGAGCTATATGGGCTGGCCAGGCGGATCAACCTGGTGCGAGAGAGCGGGGACGCGACGGGCTGGGAGACGCTGGCGGCGCCGCTGTTGGGCGTGGCCGTCGAGTTCGGCGGGGGCGGTCGGGCCTCGCTGGAATTCAACACGGACCGGTCGACGCTGGTGCAAGGAGGGCTGCAATGAGCCTGGCGTCGGTCATAGGCACCATGCGCAAACGCATCCAGCAGTTGGAGCGGGAGGTCGGCCGGCTGAGCCGCAGGCTGGGCGAGGAGCTGCCGCCGGAGTGGGAGGCGATGAAGCTGGCGATCAACCCGCTCTGTATGAACTACACGCCGATCGTGCCCTGGGTCGCCACGGAAACGGGTTGCCGGAAACTGGTCGCCAACGTCGGCGGAGCCGCGGATTTATATTATTACGAGGCAGACCCAGAGGACATCGATGTACAACACTGGCGGG
>CAZERK010000653.1:0-2066 GCA_964514515.1 uncultured Planctomycetaceae bacterium | reverse complement strand
GCGTCGGGTCCTTCCACCATCTCCGCTCCCACGCCAGAGCCAGCACGAAGAGCGGCGAGCCGTACCAGAGAGCCGTGCGGGGGCCGGTTCCCGTGAGGTGCAGCCCTTGATGGGACAGGTAGATGTCGGGCGGCGCCACGAACATGTCATAGGCGTGCCGCGGCGCGTAGCGCCAGCCCACGATTTCGATGGAGCCGTCCGGGCCGCGATAGGCGTCCAGGCCCTCGTTCTCTCGTTCGGCGAAGATGTAGCGATAGCCGGTTTCGAACGGCGAGCCGAACTTCGCCCAGTTCAGGCCCAGGGTGACGGCCATCGCGACCGCGATGGGGACGCCGGCCCGCAATAGGGCCGACCACCGCTGCTGCGACCGCCACGCCAGATACAGGACCGGGAGGGCGTACAGGTAGCACGGCTGTCGCGACCACGCCGCGATCAGCACGCCGAGGCCCGCCAGCCAGAACCGCCTCGCACCGAGGAGGTCGATCAGCATGATGGCCATGCCGGTCTGCGCGAGGAGGTGCTGGATGGAGTAAATCCAGGCCGTGCGGACGGCGCCTAACATGCCCGTCACCGGAACGAGGGCCGTGCCCGCCACCAGGTAGAAGGCCAGGACGGCGGCCCAGAAGGTTCCCGTCGTGGTGCGGCGCATGGCGACGTAGCAGAGGATGGGGACCGGCCCGGCGACGACCAGGCCGAAGAGCCAGATCGGAAAGACCAACGGCTCGCCGTAGATGAGCTGGTTGAGGCCGTAGACGACGTAACAGATGATTGTGAGTAGGGGCGGGAAAAGGGTGTAGTTCTTCACGTTGTACAGGGCGACGTCGCCGCCGCGCTCCGTCATGTCCAGATGGCCGTCGAGCCACGCCATCGCTTCAGCCGCGGCTTGGTTGTTGTCCGGCCCGATGTACCATTGCGAGAACTGGGCCTTGGGGCCGACGACGGCCAGAAACAACACGCACAGCAGGCAGACGATGAGCCAAGGCCGCACGCCTTCTCCGGGCGTTGCGGTCGGGAGTTGGGGGTCCACGAGAAAGGCCTCCTCCTAACGCATCGGAAGGTGTCTGGCAGAGCCGGGAATGGCTTCCGGCAGGTTGCGACTCCGCTACGATAGCCGGTCCTGCAGTGCTGGAAAAGGCAGGCCAAGGGACGGCGATGGCGGGGGTTCCCAGGGCCGGATACCGAGATTTCTTAGTTCAACATCAGAAAGCTTCGTTCAAGCATCCGCAAGCTTGCCCCAACCGTCACCAGAGTAGTACAACAATGCTATACCGCCGAACGAGGTGCGGCGTATGAAACCTCGCATTTCGTCGGGAGTTCGGGCGATTCTACTGAACCGACACGGCGCTTCGTACGGGGGGCGCTGGCGTTCGTGAGCAATCGGAGCGGCACCTCTCGTACGAGGCCGAACCAAGGAGGTTCGGCTGCGCGGAAGTGTGCCGCGCGCACCGCCGGCCGCTGCATCTTATCACCATGAGGGGGATGGCCCGGCGTGCCGCGGGCACTGTAGCTGATTGCAGGCATGGCCGGCGCCTCGCCGACGGCGTGGCTCCGCGCGATGACGATTGACCTTTCTTCTGACGCGGCGATCGACCGCAGGAGGTGTCCGCATGTCTCGGCGATTCAACCTACGAACGTGGCAAGGCGTCATCTCGTTGTTGGTGGTCGGGCTCACCGCGACCTGGGTGCAGGCGCAGGTCACTCACTCGCGGCAGCAGGACGGCTGTTGCCTGCCGGACGGCCGGTGCATCGATGTGTTGCCACAGATTTGCCTCTCGCTTGGCGGTTCCCCGCAGGAAACCCCGTGCATGGGCATGATCCGGGCCTGCTGTCTGCCCGACGGCATGTGCATCGACGCGGATCCCCTGTGCTGTGACGAGTTGGGCGGCTGGATTGGCTATCTGCCGAACTGTATGGGCGACCTCAACGGCAACAACATCGACGACGCCTGCGAACAGGGACCGGCATTCGAAGCCTGCTGCTTGCCCGACGGCGCATGCCTGATGGTTGCCTGGTTTTACTGCGATGAGATGCTTGGAGTCTCGCAGGGGCCTGCCCCGGCCTGCCCG
>CAZERK010000652.1:0-2072 GCA_964514515.1 uncultured Planctomycetaceae bacterium | reverse complement strand
GTCCTCGCGCTTGGTCCATGCCCTACCGGCCATTGCCGACTCCTGATTCGCACCGGCTATTAGCCGGCGGCACACTGTTGTCACAACATGCTGGCGGCTCGGCGGTGGACGAGGAGAGCCGGCGGATGATCTCCTTGGCCGGGAGAAGCCAGTGTTTCGCGGCGGCGAAGCAGCACCCCTCGTAAGGGCCTTGTGAGGCGTCATCCTGCTCGACATACTTGATCGCGCCGAGCAAGACTTGGACGATCTCGACCGAGCCAACCTTGGCGTCGATGATCCGAGCTATCTCCGCGATCCGTTCTCCGCTCGTTCCGGGAAGGCTCCGCTCTAATGCCCGTGCGTTGATTTCCGATCCGGCAAGCGTTGCAGCAATGCTCATAGCATGGACTCCTTGCAGCGGCTAATGGCCGGTGCCACACTCCGGCCGGTCGGGGGGCCGGTTCCACAAGGTGACGACTGAGCACTGACCGCTGGGGGCAAGGCTGGAGCCTTGCCCTCCCGCGCGAACAACGCCAGGGCCAGGGCGTAACGCAGGTTCGGACCTTCCAGCGGGCGGCCGGGGGCGACGGCGAGGGCGGCCACGCCGCGCTTCGCGCGCTCGGCGAACCTGCGTCGATCATCCATCGACGCGGCCTCGAAACGCTCGATCAACGAGTGGACGGCGGAGTAGTGGTTGATCGCCGCCTGGTCGAGCCGCTTGGTCCGGTCGGGGTCGGCCAGCGAGACGCGGGCGCCGACGCCGCGACGCAGCGAGTCCAGGCCGTCGCGGATGTACTGGGCGAGCTGGAAGCCGGTCTGAGAGGCGGCGCGGGCCAACTGGCCGAGATTCAGCGGCGGGCCGAGAAGCTCCTCGGCGTAGTCGCGGGCGGCGGCGGCGCGGGGGTCGGCGGGTTTCGAGCCGCGGCGACGGCCGCAGCGGGCAAGTTGCTTATCGACGTTGTCAGGACAGCCGCTCATCCACGAATGGAAGTCCTGGTAGCGGCCGTTGCAGTGCTTCGCGTTGTACGGGTCCTCGGCGTAGAGGCGGATGGCGGCGAAGACGTCCGCCTCGGTCATAGGGGCGCAAGCCGGGAGGCTTGCACTCCCCGCGTTGTCGGGGCAAACCTGGAGGCTTGCACTCCCCGTGTTGTCGGGAGAGGAGAGCCAGCGGTAGAGCTGGACGGCGGCGAAGTGGTTGCGACGGACGCGGTTGGCCCGGACGCCGTGCGACTTGAACGCCTGGTTCCACGCCTCGATGCAGCGATCGGCGAACGCGCGGGCGGCGACGGACCAACCGGCGGCGAATCGCTTGCGGTCTCGCTCGGCCGCCGAAGACGGGGAAGCGAAGAGGCCCGGCTGAGAGTTATTGCGTGACGGCATGGCGGCACTCCGTTGCCTGGGAAGAGCTGTCAGCTTTTAACTGTCGGCTGTCAGCCAGAAGCGCGGCGAGGCGGGCCTTGGCTATCGGGCTGACGCTGAGGATCTCGAAGCGGACCGTGTAACAGGGGGAACCCTCGCGGCGCCAGGCGTCGAAGCAGTCCCAGCAAAAATCACGAAACTGCCTGCGTCCGGCCTCGATGCAGGCGGAGGGGTGAGCGTGCAGCCAGGCCATACCCTCGGCCTGGTAATCCGAGTCTGGCATATCTGATAGCGATTCCCGCACGACCGGGGCGATGACCCGTCCGATGCCGATCTCCACACCCTTGAAACGTCGCTGCCGATCCAGCGCTAGGAAGTCGTCCCCCTCATGCCAGAGGGACGCATGTCGTGGCTTCCAGTCGCGACGAGTGACGGTCTTGACGCCGGCGACGAAGGCCGGCCAGGTCCAACCGAAGGAGAGGTCTTTCATGTTTGGACCTCCTCGAATTGCGGACGCTCGGAGCGGACGAGACGCAAAGGAGGCGGAGAAAAGGATGAAGGATGAGGGATGAAGGACGAAACAGACGCGGCGGCGGGCCGAGCCCGCCCTGCTTCATCCTTCACCCCTGAGCCTTCATCCTTGCGGCCTTGCCGCAGACGCCAATCGGCGACATCGCGCTTGGATTGGGCGTCTCCTTGGGCGGCGCGGGTGCGGAGGATGACCGCCTTGGTCA
>CAZERK010000651.1:0-2080 GCA_964514515.1 uncultured Planctomycetaceae bacterium | reverse complement strand
ATCTCGGAGTGCTCCCGGCCCGGGACCCGTTTCGCGGCGTCGCTCCGTAGCGTTTGCTCGACCCACGCCCCCAACGATCGCAGCCAATCCGCCTCCGGCGTGGCGAAGCCGATCTTGTCCTTCCGGTCGAGGATGGGCTGCGGGACGATCCCCTCCATCGCTTTTCTGAAGACCGCCTCGGCGCCGCCGGCGGCGTCGAGGAGATGATGCTCGGGGAGGGCGAGCAGGAACTCGGCCAGGGCCGGCGTCAGGAACGGAACGCGGCTCTCGATGGAAGAGATCATCGAATTACGGTCCTCGTAGCGGAGCAACTGCGGCAGGCTCCGCGTCGTCGCACTGTCCACGAGCCAATCCGGCTCCGGCCGGACGGCGTGATCGGCGAACCACCGTCCGTTCATCCATCGGGGGATCAGTCCCCGGCCCAGGGCTCGGCGCACGAGGCCGTGCATCGGCTTTGGCAGCAAGAACTCGCCGGCCGCGCCGAGCAGGCCCCATCGCCCCATCCCGGGCCGACTCGCCGCCTGGTTGAGGAAGTGCATCGCCTCACCATAACGGCCGTGTCGGACCAGCGAGGCCAGTCGAGCGGAAGAATACCAGTGGTAGCCCGCGAGGAGTTCATCCGCTCCTTGCCCGTCGAGCATGACCTTGATGCCGGCCTTCTGTGCCAGTCGAAAGACGCGATATTGAGCATATACGGAGGAGCCGCCGAAAGGTTCGCCCTGGCCGCGGATCATGGCGTCGAGGTCGCTGGCCAGATCGTCCGGGCCGCAACGCACCTTGTGGATGACGGCCCCGGAGGCGTCGGCGGCCATCTCCAGCCATTTCTCTTCGGAGATCGCCGCCGGCTCGGCCACGAAGCTGAAGGCGTGGATTTCGAGGTTCTTCCCCTGCAAGTGCCGCAGGGCCGTCACAATCGCCGAGGAGTCGATGCCGCCGGAGCGGGCCGTGCCGACCGGGAAGTCGGTCCGCAGGTGCAGGCGGATGCTGTCCAGGAACAGTTCTCGCAGTCGGCCAGCCGCCTCCTCGAAGGAGATGTCGAGCGGCGGACCCAGCCGTGGCTCCCAGTATCGCGCAGGGACCGGCTCCGTCGGCTGGTCGAGCGAAATCGACAAGTACGACGCCGGCGGCAACTGGCGAACGCAGGCCAGGAAGGTCTCGTCGCCGAAATCGCTAGAGCCGTGGCGAAGGTATGCGAAGACGCGGGCGGGGTTCGCCTGCCGCTTGCATCCGGAGAGTTGCAGCAGGGCCGGCACCTCCGAGGCGAAGCTGAATCGCCCATCGTGGAGGACGTAGTACAGCGGTTTGATGCCGAAGGCGTCCCTGGCCAGCGTCAAGCGGCGCTCTCGGGCGTCGATCACGGCGAAGGCGAACATGCCGATCAACCGCGGGAGGCAGGCCGTCCCCCACTGGGCGTAGGCCGCTAGCAGGACTTCCGTATCCGAGCGAGACCGAAAGCCATATCCGAGTGCTTCGAGTTCGCGTCGAAGCTCGAGGTAGTTGTAGATCTCGCCGTTGAATACGAGATGGTATCGCCCGTCGGGCGTGCTCATCGGCTGACGGCCCGCTTCGGAGAGGTCGAGGATGGCCAGGCGGCGAGAGACCAGGGCCGCGGCGGCGTCTCCGGGATCGCCGCGCCATTCTCGCCCCGTGGTTACCGCTTGCGGGGAATACAGAAGGTAGCCGACATCGTCGGGTCCGCGATGCTCAAGCAGTCGCGTCGCCGTCGGGATGAACGCGGGATCGACGCGCCCGTTTGCTCCGACGACGATTCCCGCGATTCCGCACATACTGCACACCCATGTGATGCCAAGCCGTCTCGCCCGCCGGCGAGGCACCATCTGAAGGGAGCATTCTAAGGGTCGTGGCGCCGCTCAGAAACCGGCCGCGTGCGGACCGGCCGTCTCAGTGGGCCAACAACGTGAAGAAGGAGATGCCCAACATCGACATGAGACCCACAACAAACAGACAGAAGCTGACGGTTTGGGGTGCGCCTTCAGGAAACAATGTCCTTGCTGCGACCGAGCCGCACACCATCAGCGCCAGGATGCCTGCCATACCGACCACCCAAGCCGGCCAACCA
>CAZERK010000650.1:0-2082 GCA_964514515.1 uncultured Planctomycetaceae bacterium | reverse complement strand
GGGCACCTCGAGCGCTACGGGGCCGACTGGGCCCGCGAGAACATGGACATCAGGCAAATCCTCGCCGAGCCGAGCGGCTTTCGCGTGGCGGTGGTCGGCTCCGGTCCCGCAGGGCTGACGGCCGCGGGCGAGCTGGCCAAGAAAGGACACGACGTCACGGTCGTCGAGGCGCTGCACGAGCCCGGCGGCGTGTTGGTTTACGGCATCCCCGAGTTCCGTCTGCCGAACAAGATCATCGAGGCGGAAGTCAATCGCCTGCGCGAGATGGGCGTGAAGATCATCTGCAACGTGGTCATCGGCCGCACGTTCACGCTCGAAGAGCTGCTCAAGGAGGAAGGATTCGATGCGGTCTTCGTCGCCAACGGGGCCGGCCTGCCGATCTTCTTGGGCATCCCGGGGGAGAACCTCAAGGGCGTCTTCTCGGCGAACGAGTACCTGACGCGCGTCAACCTGATGCGAGCCTACGAATTTCCGAACTGCGATACGCCGGTCATTCGCGGCAATCGCGTGGTCGTGCTCGGCGGCGGCAACGTGGCGATGGACTCGGTGCGAACGGCCAAGCGGCTCGGGGCCGAGGCGGCCATGCTGTACTACCGTCGCAGCCGCCAGGAGATGCCGGCTCGAGCGGAGGAAGTCAAGCACGCCGAGGAAGAGGACATCATCTTCCAGTTCCTCGTCGCTCCCACGCGGATCATCGGCACGGAAGACGGCTGGGTGAAGGGCATCGAGTGCATCCGGATGGAACTGGGCGAGCCGGACGACTCGGGGCGACGACGGCCCGTACCGATCAAGGGATCGGAGTTCGTCACGGACTGCGACTTGGTCATCGAGGCCATCGGCACGCGGGCGAACCCGTTGCTGACCGCTACGACGCCGGCCCTGAAGGTCAACAAATGGGGCTACATCGAGGCGGACGAGATCGGCGCCACCAGCATTCCAGGCGTCTATGCAGGCGGCGACATCATCCGCGGGTCGGCAACCGTCATCTTGGCGATGGGCGACGGCAAGAAGTCTGCGGCCGCGATGGACAAGTACTTGCGAGAAGTCAAGAAGGCCCCCAGCGGCAACGGCAAGACGGTCCGGCGCTAACAGACGGCCCGTTCTAATAAAAGGGTACGCGCTCGCCTTCGGGTCGCGGCTAAACGGTCCCGATCTGCGACGCGCGGCTACAATACCTGGATGCCGGACGAGAACCCGCAGCAACGGGACCATCGCATGAGCCTGCCCGTCATCGAGCCGAACGGCGGCGGCGGCAGTAGTCGTAGCGGCCAGCGCCGCCTTCCGCCGTGGCTAAAACGGCCCCTGCCGACGGGCGACGTCGTGCTCCATACGCGAGGCGTCGTCGCGCGGAGCGGCGTGGCGACCGTCTGCGAAGAAGCGAAATGCCCCAACCTCGGCGAATGCTGGTCGCGACGGCATGCGACGTTCATGATCCTCGGCGATCGCTGTACGCGGCGATGCAAGTTCTGTGCGGTCCAGACGGCCAAGCCGCAGCCGCCTGAGGCTGACGAGCCGGCGCGGCTGGCGGAGGCGACGGCGGCGCTCGGCCTGCGGCACGTCGTCATCACGTCGGTGGCGCGGGACGATCTCCCGGACGAGGGAGCGGGGCATTTTGCGGCGTGCGTGCGAGCGGTCCGTGCGAGCACGCCGGATTGCGTGGTCGAGGTGCTGCCGGCCGACCTGCACGCTCGCGATGAACTGCTCGAAACGTTGTGCGAGGCGAAGCCGGATATCTACAACCACAATCAGGAGACGGTGCGGCGGCTTTCGCCGACGATCCGCCCTCAGGCCAAGTACGACCGGAGCCTGGACGTCCTGCGCAAGGTCAAGGCCCTTCTGCCGCGGGCGTTCACGAAGAGCGGCCTGATGGTCGGGCTGGGCGAGACGCGGCAGGAACTGACGGAGGCAATGCGAGACCTCCGAGGCGTCGGCGTCGATATCCTGACAGTCGGGCAATACTTGCAGCCGTCCCGAGCCCACGCGCCTGTTGCGCGGTACGTGCATCCCGAGGAGTTTGAGGAAATCGCCAGGGAGGCTCGAGAATTGGGCTTCCGGTCGGTCGCGAAGGCGCCCGTCGTCCGC
>CAZERK010000649.1:0-2086 GCA_964514515.1 uncultured Planctomycetaceae bacterium | reverse complement strand
TCTGCAGCAGGGTCTCGGCATGGCAGAAGGGGACAGACACCTCGCGGGAAGCCGTTTTCGACAGCGACAGCCGTGCTTGGCTCGGAGCCAGTCCCCTCTTGCCGCGAGCGGTTGGCTGACGCGACGACGTGACCGCACGCGATGACAACGCGGCGGCACGCGCCACCTGTCCGATCGTGGTCACATCTTCGCGTTCGAACCGCATGCGCCGACTCGCCAAGTTCCTCTGGGCCGGGACAGGATCCGGCTACTGCGGAGTCGCATTCTCACGATCAGAAGTTCCTCGAAAGGACGAATACGGCGGGATTCGACGGCCCGAGGTGACTCCGCCGACCCACGGCTGCGTGTTGCGGCCGTGCGGAAAGGCAGTACGATGCCCGTTGCTGAGTCGGCGCGATGCAGCGGCCGGTGTCGGCTCGTCGATTGCTGCCTCCGGCCGAGCCGCAAGCGGGAGCGATGTGGACGTGAGCACGAGAAGGCGGCGGCTGCGGAACCGGCTCGACGGGTCCTCTATTCTCTCATGGGACGTCACGTAAACGTCCGGCGGAGACCGTTCTATAACAACGATGCTCGAACAACCGCCCAACCGACCGGAAGGACAGCCGCGGCCCAGCCAAGCAGAGCAGGACCGTTGGTCGAGCCGTCTGGTGCGCGATGACCTCGGCGGCGACATGTGGACGCTGAACTTCGGTCCGCAGCACCCGGCCACGCACACGACGCTCCGGCTCGTGCTGGAACTGGACGGTGAGATCGTCGTCGCCTGTACGCCGCACATCGGCTACCTGCACAGCGGCTTCGAGAAGCTGGGCGAGCACCTGGACTACAACCAGTACGTCGTCGTCACGGACCGCATGAACTACATCTGTCCGATGGCGAACAACATCGCGTGGCACAGCGCCTGCGAGAAGCTGTTCGGCATCGAGGTGACGCCGCGCTGCAAGGCGATTCGCACGATCATCGCGGAGCTGGCGAGAATCCAGGACCATCTGCTCTGCGTCGGCGTCGCCGGCCTGGACCTGGGCGGCTTCACGGCGTTCCTCTACGTGTTCAACGAGCGCGAGACGATCAACGACTTGTTCGAGGAAGTCTGCGGAGCCCGGTTCACGACCAGCTACACGCGCGTCGGCGGGTTGATGTCGGACATGCCCGAGGGCTGGCCGGGTCGCGTGAAGGCGTTTGTGCGAGGGCTGCCGCGGGCGTTGGAGGACTTCGAGGCGCTGCTCACGCGAAATCGCATCTTCGTCGAGCGGACCAAGGGGATCGGCGTCCTGACGCACGACGAGGCCATCGCCTGGGGCTGGACCGGCCCGATCGCCCGAGCCAGCGGCGTCCAACGGGATTTGCGAAAGGACGAGCCGTACCTCTGCTACGCGGACAACTGGGACGGTCACGGCGCCGGTGGCGTCTCCTTCAAGGTGCCGATCGCGCAGGGCGGCGACGTGTACGACCGCTACCTCGTCCGACTGGAGGAGATTCGTCAGTCGATGGCGATCATCGAGCAGTTGGCGGACAACGTCCCGGCAGGCTCGGTCAACGTGCTGCCGAGCGAGAAGACCACGCTGCCCGACAAGCGGGAAGTCTATTTCTCCATCGAAGGCCTCATCCATCATTTTGAGAAGATCATGACGAACCGCGGCTTCGAACCGCCGATCGGCGAGGTCTATGCCGCGAACGAAGCGGCCAACGGAGAGCTGGGCTTCTACCTGGCGTCCGACGGCGGGCGCTGTCCGTACCGAGCCCGATGCCGGCCGCCGAGCTTCATCAACTATCAATGCTTCTCCAAGCTCGTCGAGGGGCATTGCATCAGCGACGTCGTCGCCGTGCTCGGCAGCTTGAACATCATCGCGGCGGAACTCGACAGGTAGCCATCGGACGCAGCAGCCGGTCCGCGATGGGCGATTGGCGGCGAGTCGTGAACGAGGACGGCGTCGTGGAATCTACGAGGGCTTTGCCGGCCCGGGTCGTCGTGCAGTTGCTTCTGGTGGCGTTGGCGGCGACGGCCATCCGGCTGCCGTGGTTGACGCAGCCCGGCTACCTGATCGACCAGCAGCAATTTTTCTTCTGGGGGTATCTGGCTGCCGAACAT
>CAZERK010000648.1:973-2090 GCA_964514515.1 uncultured Planctomycetaceae bacterium | reverse complement strand
ACTGCTCCCGTCGGGTCCTCAGGCGCCTGCCCAGAAAGGGGGAGTCGTACGGCGATTCCGCCCAGAACGCCGCGGCGTCCAACGACCTTCCGTCGACGGCGGAGCGGATTTGGATCTGTAGCTGCCACGCCGGCTCGGCTTGGAGGGCCGGCGAGACGGCGCCCTCGTCGGGCGGCTCGAACAGCGCGAAGCAGATTTCCGGCGGCGGCTCCGAGGGCTCTTCGAGCCGGCTGAGCCAGGCGTGAATCTGGGCCGCCACGGCTTCGTTGTCTTCGCGACGGCCGCGCATCCGCCCCCGCTCGTTCATCAGCGAGGATAGCCAGCGGAGACCCGGCTCCGGCGCTCGCGCCGCCCGTCCCTTCATCTGGCGGAAGAACGGATCGGTGGACAAGACGCGGCGAACCACCGCGTCCGATGTTTCGGCCATGAAGCTCTCGACGAGGCGAATCGGGTCGACGTCGTCGCCGCCGTCCGGCACGACGCTCCGGCAGACGGACGGCATCAGCGCCGCGTACCGTTCCAGCCACGACAGCAAGTCCCGGTTCAGGATGAAGGGGCGCCAGAGCGCGACAAAGCGGCCGTCCGGTTCCTGCTTAACGTCTGGCGCCCATTGTCGACGCGCCAGCAGCCGTACGACGAGCCGCGCCAACTGTCCCCAATAGAGCAGGGTCTCGCCGGGTTCGACCTGCCGCGTGACATCATAGGGCGGCCTCGGGCGCGCGGCCTCGGGCGGAGACGCATCCGGTTCGATCGACAGGCCGCGGTAGCCCGTCCTTGCCGCGTCTTGATCGGCCGGGTCTTTGGGCCGGACCATGACGGCTGTCTGTTCGGTCACGGGGTTCGCGATGTTCCAGGCGTTCTGGGCATTCGTGAACAGGTCAATCGTCTCCGCCGGGTTGAACGACAAGGTCGCGACGCTCGTTTCGTCCGGCTCGGCGATGCCTTTGCCGCCGTGTCTGCGCCGACGTGGGGGCGTGGGCGACGTGTCGTCCTTTATCGGAGCGGGCCGCCGTCTACCAACAGGTCCCTCGCCGCGCCGCGCGGACGGAAGTCTGGATATCATCGACTTCTCGAAACGTCTTCGTGAGGGGACGCCGATTTCCGTGCACGAAATGTT
>CAZERK010000648.1:0-963 GCA_964514515.1 uncultured Planctomycetaceae bacterium | reverse complement strand
CGTCGTCTTTCGCGCGCTGAGCGCGAGGAGGGCGTCTCGCGACGTCTCGGCGATCAGCGTTTGCAGTTCAGTCGGCGACATCAGGGCGTCGTCGGACTCTCCCCAGAGATGGAAACGCGATCGCCACCAGATGCCCTGAACGGTTGGCATAGAACGCTCTCTTGTACCACAATCGGGGTCGGAAGCTAGCCGCCGCCGTGAGAACGCCGGGGTCGTATCCGGGATTCTGCCGGGCGATTCACGCAGCCATGTTTGCGCCGCCGGTCGGGCGTGTTATAGTTCCCGACCAAGCCGCCCACGCACGGCGGCCGTGAGGATGAAGGCATCATCGTCGTTGCCCCGGCGTCCTGCCTTCCTGCGGACGTGGAAGCGTTGCGGTTCTGATGGCAGGCGAGGGCACCGCCCGTCGCGGCGGACCGTCAGCCGCCTGGATTGGAACCGGAGTCGCTTGTCTTACCGAAAGGAGTCGGCCGTGACCTCCAAGCGTCTCATCGTTGTTATCTTTGCGATTAGCTTTGTTGCCGTGGCGATGCAGAGCGGCTGCCAGAAACCAGCCGAGCCGTTGCCGTTGGCCGACATCCAGAAGGACTACGATCGGCCGCTGCCTCCCGGCCAGTTCGCCTTGCGGCTGCTGACCGATCCCTCGATGTACCCGAACTTCGGGGAGGGTTGGTATCGCGCCAAGGGCCTCGGGCTGCGTCGGGCCGTCGAGTACAGCATCAACTACCTGAACAAACCGTCGAGCCAGCATTACTACCCGTCCGGCCCCATCACGCACGAACGAGCCCTCGCCACGCTGAAGTACTTCCTCCAAGTCCTCGACCAGTCTGACAGCCCCGAGACGCTCAACAGGCTGATCCGCGAGAACTTCGACGTCTACATCTCGGTCGGCTGCGACGCCGTGGGGACGGTTCTGTTCACGGGCTACTACCCGCCGATCTTCGACGGGAGCCTGACGCAGAC
>CAZERK010000647.1:0-2108 GCA_964514515.1 uncultured Planctomycetaceae bacterium | reverse complement strand
GCGCCACGACGCACCCCGAAGTCGTTCGCGCGTTGGTTCGGCTCTGCCAGGAGGGCGGGGCCGTCCGCGTCATCGTGACGGACAACCCGATCGAGTCGCCGGACGCGTGCTTCGCCAAGTCCGGCATCGATCGCGTCGCGCGAGAGGAAGGCGCCGCCGTCGTCCTGCCGACCGATCGCATGTTCGAGATGATGGCCGTGCGCGACAGGCCGCCGGACCCCGGCAAGGGCGAGGCGCTGGGGCGTTGGCCGATTCTCTACGGGCCGTTGGCGCAGGCAACGAAGGTCATCGGCGTGGCGCCGATCAAGGACCATAACCTGTGCGGCGGTTCGATGGTGATGAAGAACTGGTACGGGCTGCTGGGCGGTCGGCGGAACCAGTTTCATCAGGCGATCCACAACATCGTCAGCGACCTGGGACTGATGGTCAGCCCGACGTTCGTCGTCGCCGACGGGACGCGCGTGATGATGCGCAACGGCCCGACCGGCGGCCGGACCAGCGACGTGAAGGTCGGCGGCGAGATCGGTCGGGCGACGGTCGTCGCGTCGGTCGATCCCGTCGCGTGCGACGCGTGGTGCTATCGGCATCTGCTGGGACGGGACCCGGCGAAGCTGGCCTACGTCGAGATGGCCCATCGCAAGATCGGCGAGCAGATCGCCGCCGGCGTCAAACGGCTGGCGGAGCGCGACTGGCAGGCGTACGAGCGGCAGGGATTGATCGCGAAGGCGGAAGTATGAGGGATGAGGGATGAAGGATGAAGGATGAAGAGAAGAGGCGGCAAGGTGTTGCGCGGACTGGGATCGTCGTATGCGTATTCGTTTCCTTTCATCTTTCATCCTTCAACAGTCATCCTTTGATTTATGATGTCTGATAAGCCCAGGAAAGTCCGGGATACGAACGTCGTCAGGTTCCATCAGTCGGGACGGAACTGGCTGCGAATTACGACGGTGCGCGTCATCGTGCAGACGGTCGTCTTCGCGATGTTCGCTTCTTTCGTCCTGCTGACCACGTTTGCGCATCTCGACCGTCATCCGGGCCTGCGGCTGTGGGTCAGCAAGGTGCTGGAGGTGGACCCGCTGGTCCGGGCGCCGGCGAGCGCCACGCCCACGGTCTATCGTGGCGTGCTCTGGTCGCTGGTCATCCTGATTCCGACGCTGCTGTTGGGACGTTTTTTCTGCGGCTGGATTTGCCCCTACGGGGCGCTGCACCATTTCGTGGGCTGGGCCTTCGGCGGGCTGCGAGGCAAACGCAAGATCGAGGCCAACCTCTATCGCCCGTTGTTCCGCCTCAAGTACTACATCCTGGCGGCGATGCTGGTGGCCGCCGTGTTCGGCAGCTTGCAGGTCGGCCTGCTCGACCTCGAGGACAGCGTGGCCCCGGCCGAGAAGTCCAGTAGCGCTTCCGCTCCCAACCCCGCGGGGCGTGTCTGCCCAACCCGCACCGAGATCTTTGGGCGGGGTGGCCGGCCTGCCTTCCACCAATCCGGCAGCCGCACAATCACTCCCGACTGCTCGCAGACCGGCGCCTCTTTCAAGAACCGGAAGGCCTCTCCCGGCGTCCAGGGCATAGCCTTGAAGATGCGCCCGGAGTCCACGAGTTGCTTCACCCATTCACTTTTCTCCGCCGCCTTTTGGATCGGCGACAGCAAATTGATCAGTGCCTGTTTGTTGCTGGCCCCGGCGTAGTCCTGCAGCGCGCGTCCCAGCGGGAGGTGCTGGCCTCGCGACTGGCTCGAAATCCGCGAGGCGAAAGTCGCCATGAACGCAAACGGGTGTGTCGGGGGCTGTTTGTTTTCGGCGAGATGAAACGTGACGCGCCCCACCATCCGCCAAAGTGGATGCCGCTGTCTCAGCCAATCACCGGCACCCTTTTCGTGCGCTGCGATCGATTCGCGTACCAACGCATCGAGATCACCCCACAAACGCTCCAACAAATCCGAGGACAAGTATTCTCCCCCGCGCATCGGGGGCGACAGCTCGATCAATTGCTGCAATTCGGAAGCTGTCGGAGCCAAGGGCGGAATCTGGCGGGCTTGCTCCAGATCGGGGGTGTGGCAAAGGCGGGTAAAGTAACACCGTCCGAATTCACGCCACCACGCGGCCGCCACT
>CAZERK010000646.1:0-2113 GCA_964514515.1 uncultured Planctomycetaceae bacterium | reverse complement strand
GAAGGAGAAGCGGGCGTTCGAGGACCGGCACGCCAGCACGCAGGCGTACATCGAGTACATGCGGCCGCGCGGGAGGCCCCGACGCCCAGCGACGTCGGCCAAGTCGTTGCGTGCCACCGACGGTCACTCTCGTGAGGCGTTGTCATGGGGTGGTTCTTAAGAAAAGCCATCAAGATAGGGCCGTTTCGGCTCAATCTGTCGAAATCCGGACTGGGCGTATCAGCCGGGGTGAAGGGGCTACGCGTTTCTAAAGGGCCGCGAGGAACTCACTTATTCGCGGGACGCCACGGCCTGTACTTCCGCGAACGCCTTGATGGTCGCGGATCGCGGCCTGTGGGGGACCAGCGCCCGCCGCCCGCGCTCGATGACGCCGACACCCAGATGCGGGAGATTGTAAGTGCTGACGCCGCCCGGCTGATCGGTCCTGATTCAGAGGCGTTCATTCGCGAGCTCACTGAGCGTCACCGCCGGTTAGCGCTGTTCCCAGCCGTTCTCGTACTGAGCCTCATCGGATTGTGCGTGACCGGAGGGCTGGCGCTGAGCGGAAGCGCCTGGTGGTGGGCGGCATTTGTGTGCATCGCGTGCGCCGCCTGCGCTGGAGGCTGGGTGGTCCGTGACCGCGATCTGAAGCGCAAGACGGTCCAGGTCGAGTACGAGATGGACGAAGGCGAGCGGCGCGTGTGGTCCGACCTGGAGCGTGCGCTGCTGGGCATCGGCGCGTGCCGGCGCGTCTGGCAACGAACCGCGGAAGGCGAAGTACGTGACCGTAAATACCACGCCGGTGCGTCCAGCGTGGTCCGCCGTCACGCAATTCGCATTCGGAAGGGGACGCCGTCGTACTTCAAGACGAATGTGCAGTTGGTCGCCGTTGACCTGCGCGGTCAAACGCTGTACTGGACGCCGCGGTACATTCTCGTTTACCAGGGCCGACGTGTGGGCCTCGTTCGCTACCGAGACCTGCTCGCGTCAACCGATACGACGCGCTTCATCGAGGAGGAAGGCGTGCCCGGCGATGCGCAGGTTGTGGACACAACGTGGCGATACGTGAACAAGTCCGGCGGACCTGATCGGCGATTCTCGAACAACCGCGAGATTCCTGTATGCCTGTATGGCGAGGCCACGCTGAGGTCGTCGGGCGGTTTGCACGTAGAGCTGATGTTCAGTCGCGTAGGTGCCGCCGACGCACTGGGGTCCGCAGTCGCCGCTGTCGTTCAATACCGAGAGAATTGGCGGGAAAAGCCTCCGGCCGCGACCGTTTCCGCGTCCGAAGGAATCGTCTTTCACTGCCACTCGTGTGGGAAACGCTTTCGGGTTCGCAGCGATCTTGCCGGGAAGAGCGCGACGTGCAAGGCGTGCGGCGCGTCGCTGATCGTACCTCGGCTGGACATGACGTCGCCGGCATAGTCGGCCTCTCTGGAGCGAATAAGCAGGGGAAGGCGTCGCTGACTCGTGTTCGCACTCCTGTCCGGTCACATTGAAGGAACGGAGTCGCGTCTCATGTTTCCGCTTGAGATCTGGCGCAAGCCAATCTGGTGTCTCTACGACAACATGGCTGGACAGGTAGTGCTGAAGCACCCGTGGAGGCGTGGTCTGGTCGTCCCGTGCCCAAACTGTGGCGAGCCCATGACGGTCGAGAATTACAAGGCAGAGTGTTGTGGCCAACTCTTCAAAACCGCGTTCAATGAAATCAGACAAGTCGAGCCCGTAGGAACACACGATCGAACGTCTGGTCGCGGGTGGGCTTCTCTCCGCCCGTACCGCGGCGGCGAAGCATTCGGAGAGAACGTAGCCGAGGGCTGAGCGGCCGGGCGCGGCTTCGTCGTTCGCGGCCTGCCCTGGACCGAGGAGAAGCTGCGGGCCATCCCGCCGTTCGAGTTCGAGAACTGGGCCGTCATCGCCCTGGGCGGCATCCCCAACAAGACGCAGGTCGGGGACATGGGCATCGACGGCCGCATCTTCCCCGTCTCGGCCGCCCCGAAGCAGGCCCGCGCCGCCAAGGGCGAAACGCCAGCCTTCGAGCAGTTCATGGATGCGTGGTACCCCATCCAGGTGAAGCAGAAGGACAAGGCGGGCCGCCCCGACATCGACGCCTTCGAGGCGGTGCTGATGCGGG
>CAZERK010000645.1:0-2120 GCA_964514515.1 uncultured Planctomycetaceae bacterium | reverse complement strand
GAGATATGGAGCATCCGACGAACCTCCCGTGCTTGCGCAGTCGGGAGCATGGGGTTTTGGGATAGCTTCTGATAGCCTGTGCGTACTGCGCGTCTCCATCGCACGGCTCCGAGGAGCAACGACTGATCCTGCAAACGGGCGCATTGACGACTTGCACGAAGGGGGTGCTTGAGATGTCTGCTCGATTCGACATCGAAGCCTTGAACCGTGACCCGGAGTTGGTCGCGATTCTGCTTTCTTCGGATGATGTGTTCGGCTTTCTGAACCGTCAGTTCTCCGTCCCGCCGTCGTGCGCCGCGCTGGTCTGGGGGACGTCGGCTCAGCCTTGGCTCGCCCCGGCGGGGTACGTCATCGAGGCGGCGACGGTGGAGGAGCTACTGCTGGTTCGCGCCGCGCCGGTCTCGTTGGAGTACCACGTCGGGCAACTGAGCAGCAAGGACGGGTTTCCGTTCACGGCGTCCGTGCGGATCGCGGCGCAAGTCGTCGTCGACGCGAGCGAGATGCTGGCTTTTCGCAAGGCGTTGATGGGCAGCAGCAACCGCGTTCAGGCCCATCATCTCGGGCAGTTGTGCGAGGAGACGGTTCGTGCCGCGTTGGCCGAGTTCGCCGGCAGCCGCGAGGCCGCGCGCCTGGCGACCGCGACAAGCTGGCAGGAGTTCGACGTTGTTTTGGCGGAACGAGTCCAGCCGGGCGGTTTCGCGGCGGGGCTTGCGCTCGGCGCGGACCCGCAGGTGACGTTGGAATCCGCCGCGTATGCCCAGGCTCGCGAGGCCGAGCTGTCCGCCGGTCGACGGCAGAAGCAGATCGAGACGGAGGCCCAATTGCGGGCGACCGCGACCGCCGCCCGGGCGAAGCATCTGGCCGAGCTGGGCCGACTGATCGATCAAGTCAAGGGCATCGCCGCCAGCAGCGGCGGTCTCGATGTAGCGGGTCTGGCCCGAACGTTCGATGTAGCCCAGCGCGGAGCGTTGTACGAGGGCCTCGTAACGCTCAATCAGCTTGTCCGGCAGACCGAGGCGATCCTCGTCCTGGCCGGCAACGAAATGATCTGGCTGGACCCGGCCAATCCCGAAGTCCCGCAGCGACGGCAGGAATTGGGCTCGGCGATCGGCCCGCTGCGGTCGATCCGGCCCTTCAAACGGGACGACGAGCGGCTGCTCCTCGTGGGCGCGAAGCGGGGCGTTCACGTCGTCGTTCCGTGGGACGAGGGGCGGCAGACCTACATGCTCCCCGAGGACGTGCAACCACGGGGCGGCGTCAATGCGGCGTCGCTCGTGGGCGAGGACGTGTACGCGACGCATTCGGAGGTCGGCCTGATCCGTTGGAACCGTGCCGAGCCGACGAAGCACGAGTTGTGCCTCGAAGAGGTCACGCGCGGCGCCCGTGCCGTCCGCGACGTTCAGGTTGATGACGTCGGGCGGCTCTGGTTGACGGACAACAACCTGGTCGTCGGCTGGCATCCAGAGAAAGATGCCGCGCCGATCGTCCTGTCGGCGCCGGCGTTCATCACGAGCATGTTGCTGGCGGACGGCTACGTGGTCGCAGGACTGACGAGCGGCGGGATCGTCCGCTGGCATACCGCCAACCCGACGGAGATCGAGACGCTCCGAGGGCCAGGCAACGAGCCCGTCCATTCGCTCGATTGGATGAGCGGCGGCGGCATCCCCCGGATGCTTATCGCGGACGGGCAGTCGTACCTGACGCTGCAGGTATTGGGCGACGCCTACCGCGCCGAGTATCGTTGCGGCCGGCGGCTCCGCTGGGGCTTCGCCGCCGATGACCTGATCGTCGGCGTAGACGACGCGCGGACGCAGATCATCGTCTGGCGCGTGGACAACCCGCGCGAGCCGGATTCCGTCGTCTCCATCGGGCGCATCTGCGGACGATCGATCCACGACGTGGCGATTCTGAAGGTGGCCGGCGGATCGGAGGCGCCTCCGGAATCTGAGTCATCAGCATGATCCTGAGCCACGCGCGCGATCCCAGGCCGTCGACGTGATTGCGACCAAGACTCGGAGAACGCCCTCGGCCCTTCGCCTTTCCGTGGCGACTGACGCAATCGCCGGGAGCCCGTCCCGATTCTGTTATGGCATTTCACGTTTGCGCGTAGCGTCGGCCCC
>CAZERK010000644.1:0-2129 GCA_964514515.1 uncultured Planctomycetaceae bacterium | reverse complement strand
ACGGTCAAGGCCCTGATTCTGCGCGTGGATTCGCCCGGCGGTTCGGCCATCGCGAGCGAGGTCATCTGCGAGGCCACGAAGCGCTTCAAGGCGTCCGGCCGTCCGTTCGTCGTATCGATGGGCAACGTCGCCGGCAGCGGCGGGTACTACGTCGCCACGCTCGGCGACACGATCTTCGCCGAGCCGAGCACGTTGACGGGCTCGATCGGCGTCGTCGGCGGCAAGATCATCACGAAGGGCCTCTGGGACTGGATCGGCGTTACCGGCCACGAGTACAAGCGCGGTGAGCACAGCGACCTCTGGAACACCAATCGACGTTACGCCGAGCCAGAGCGCGACTTGATGATGGACATGCTCACGCGCATCTACGGCGAGTTCAAAGACCGCGTGAAGGAAGGCCGGGGCGACCGCCTCAAGGGCGATCTCGAAGATATGGCCGGCGGTCGCGTCTACACCGGCGCGCAGGCGCTTGACCTGGGTCTCGTGGACCGGCTGGGAGGCTTCGCGGACGCGATCAAGTACACGGCCGAGGAAGCCAACCTGGGCAGCGCCTACGAGCTACGCATCTATCCCAAGCCGAAGACGCTGATCGACGTGCTCACCGAGGCGTTCGGGGGCGAGAAGAAGGACGACGAGTTCGTCGCCGCTCCGCTCGCCGCGAGCCATATCGGTTCAAGCTTCCAACGCCTGCCGGCGATCGCCGGGGCGCTCGAAGCGTTGAGGATGCTGGAGCCGCAGAAGGCCAAGGCGTTTGGGAGTTTTCTGACGCACCTGGAACTTTTGTCCAGCGAAGGAGTACTACTGTCAGACGTGACGCTTGCGACGTTGTGCCCGTAAGACGGCTTCGGTCGCCGCGAGGCTGGCCGGCCGCAAGCTGATTCCCTACTCCCACTCCACCCTCTGGCCTGATCGTCCGAGCCCCACTCCGACGATCAGGCCACCCTTGTTTCTGTGCGGCTGCGACGCGCGGTCGCTCGACTGGTCTCGTTCGGTCCCCCCGTTGAGTCCCGGGATGACGGCGGTGTTCCGCTGCGACGCAGGCGCGCTCCGCAAAGAAGCCAGAGCCGGGTTCTGCCGAGCTTCAGTGCCGTCGAGATGGCATCGGGTTGAACCCGGTGCGCCTCCGCGCGTGTCGGAGCCGGGTCCTGCGAACCCGGTGCACCGCCTTCGCGGACGGCGGCTCGGATTGGAAGCGCGCCATAGGGCTGAAGGGTCCGGCAGACGCGGCGCGGCCAGGCCTGCTATTTGCGGATCGGCGGGGTATAATATAGGCGCATCCCGGGGGAAGGAGGCTTCCACATGAGACGATGGACGGGCGGTAGAAAAAGCGGCCTGGAGGGGCGGCGGCGACGAACAAGGTGGTGAGAGCGACGGCCTACCATTGAGCGAGGAAGCAGAAGCGGCCGCGTGGGACGCGGACGTCGGTTGGGCGGCCCAGCAGGATTGGGGCCCCGACGCCGAGACCTCCGGTAGCGAGCGATTCCAGGCGATAGTCGACAAACTGACCGAACTCGGCTTGCCGGTGCAGCAGCCGGAAGGCCGACGACGGACGAGTTGGTCGGGGGGGCCGCGCGGGACGATGCGAGCCGGGTTCCGCGCGCCGTCGCGTTCGCGGAGCACGGTACGACGACGCAAGATCGACCGGCCTCAGCCGCCTGCGACCGAGCCGACGGACGGGAACGGCTCCAGTACCTGGACGGTTGCGTAGCCGCGGTACACGGCGTTGTCCCGTGTCACGACGAGCACGCTGATCTTGTGCAGGCCGGGCGTCTCGAGGATCTTCACGCCGCGAGGCTCGTCGCCGATCCAGACGCCGTTGTCCATCCAAAGGAAGTCCGCCCCTTCAGCCTGCGAGCGCGGCAGGTCCACCGCGTAGCCGATGTAGTGCGGCGCTCGACCGATGGCTGGTCCGTTCAGCTTGACCGTGATCAACCGCTCGCGATTCGTGCCGGCAGGCGGCGGCGGTGCGTGCGGCGACGGTGGCCGCTGCGTCGAGGCTTCGGTCGCGCCTGGACGCGGGCTGCCGGACGGCTGGCGACTCGACGAAGAACGGCCTGTCTGCGAGTTGCCCGTGCCTGCCCGAGAGGCGACCCGATCGGACGACGGGTCCTTTGATGCAGGGGAGCCTC
>CAZERK010000643.1:0-2135 GCA_964514515.1 uncultured Planctomycetaceae bacterium | reverse complement strand
CACGCTCAAGGAATGGGCGCGGAGCAACTCGACCAGATGCGTAAGCACTTCGGTCCGCAAATCCTCCAGATGCTGGTCAACGCCAAGCTGCTCGACGCGGAGGTTGCCAAGGCCGGTCTCAAGATCACGGACGAGGACTTGGGCAAGAAGCTGGAAGGAGACGTTCAGCGGCATCTGCTCATGCGCGGCATGAGTCGAGAAGAGCTCGACGAGCAGGTCCATTCTCAGACCGGCCGGTGCCTCAAGGAGGTGCTGGACACGCAACTGGCCGATCCCCATTTTCGACAGTCCGTCCTGCAGAACATGCTTATCGAGCAGAAGTTCCCCGACAAGGTGCAGGTCACGGATCAGGAGGTCGAGGCGGACTACGAGCGCGACTTCGAGATGATGTACCAGCGCCCGGCCCAGGTCCGTGCCAGCCATATTCTCGTCGACACGCAGAAGGCCAAGACGGACGAGGAGAAGGCGGCGGCGAAGAAGAAGATCGAGGAAATCCTCGTCGAGGTGAAGCAGCCGGGCGCGGACTTCGCCGCTCTCGCCAAGGCGCATTCCGATTGTCCCTCTTCGGCCAAGGGCGGAGACTTGGGCTTCTTTCCGCGCGAGGGCATGATGGCGGAGCCCTTTGCGGCGGCGGCGTTCGGCCTTGAAGTGGGTCAGATCAGCGACGTCGTGGAGACACCGTTCGGCTATCACATCATCAAGGTCATGGCGAAGAAACCCGCGATGGTCACGACGTTGGATCAGGCTCGGGAGGCCATCCGGCAGCAGATCAAGGAGCGCAAGGCCGCTGAGCTCGTGGAGCAGTTCGTCTCGGACCTGGAGAAGGCGGCGAAGATCGAGTACGCCGAGCAGAGCGGCCTCGAACCGCCGTCTGCATCCCAGCCCGTGGCACCGGAGCAGGCGTCCAACAAGCCGGCCGAATCGACAACTTCGCCGCCGGCTGCTGCGACCGAGCCGCCGCCGGCTGCCCCGTCTGCGGCCCCGTCGGCCGCCCCGACGACGCAACCTGCTGACGATACGAAGCAGTCGTAGACTATCCAACGAAACCGGGATCGGCTCCCGGCGATCGCGCATGTGCCACTGCTTTCAAGCAGTGCGCTATCAGCGCCCATTCAACGCCGCGCTGCTCAAGAGCAGCGGCACACGTCAGCGCCCCTCGCCCGCAGCGGACTTGCAAAGACGCGAACAAGACGGCCGACCCGGAGGGCGGCCGCTACGAAGGCCCGCAATCGCAAACGGCATCAGCCGATTCGCCCGTTTGATCTGACAGGCCGTCTTGCCGTTGCTCGAGACGTCAGCGGGATGGCGGTCCATCGCATCAGCTTGGCGACGAACACGAGCGCCAGTAGCACGATGACGGCCGGCTCCGGCACGACGCGGCCGCCGCCGTCGAAGGCGACGCTGTCGATGATGAGTCCGTTGGCGAAGTCCTTCTTCGATTCATTCAATATCTCGACGCGGCTGATGAGCGCGCCGTCCGCTCGGGCGGCGAAGAACGACTCGTAGTTTTGGCGGTCGCTGTCCTTCTCCCATAGCCAGGACTGCACGGTCTTGCGGTCCAGCAGTTCGTCGGCCTCGCCGTAGATCGATACGGTCCACGTATGCACGTTCCCTTGCACGCCCATGCCGATGAACGCACCGACGCTTTGGACGGCCTGGTCGAAAAGAATCGTGAAGGGGGAGTCTGTCAGATCGTTGTCGAACTTCAGGTACAAGGGGTCGCCGCTCGGCATGTACGAGCCGTCGTAACCCGTGACGTCCTCTGCGTTGGCGTCGCCTTCGGTATGGATCCCGGACGACGAGGCATAGCGTCCCGCACCGGTATTCAGGAAGCGGACGCCGAATGCGTCGGCGTATTGATCACCCAGGAGGGAACCGCCGGAAAGGCCGTTGAAGTCAATCAGCCCGGCGGCGTTCCCCATGAACGCCTGGTAAGACGTACTCAGTTTCTCGAAGCTCGAATAGCCGCCGGTTCCGCCGGTCTCGTCGAACCACGCAATGGGGCCAGCCTGGGTCGAGACGCCCGCTATTGCCACGATGACCCAACCGCCGACCACGATTGTCCGGATCGCTTGATGAGAGTGCATATTGTCCTCTTTCGATGCCGCCCTGCCCTCCACCGCGGGCGGGCGAGT
>CAZERK010000642.1:0-2135 GCA_964514515.1 uncultured Planctomycetaceae bacterium | reverse complement strand
AGTCGGTGTCGCGCCAGAGGACGTGCGTCACGCCAAGCGAGCGGAGGATGCTCCTGACGTCTTCCGTCGTCCGGGCAGGCTTCAACACGTCGGCCATCTGCGAGGCCTCGAAGAAGCTGTCGGCGATGAAGGGCCGATCGCAGTCGAAGCCGTGGTTGGTGTTGAGGAACATGATCATCACGTCAGCCGGCATCTCTGCGTTGATGTAATCGAAGATGCGCGCGTAGGCGCTCGACGGCGCGTCGAGAGAGCCCCGACGCCCGTCGCCTCCCGGGAACCGCGAAGAGCATGCGGTGTTTTGCGACGCAGCAGGCGTGCCGGAAACGGCGGCGCGGTCGGTCGCGGGAGCTTGGGCCATCGCGGTCCGTGCCAGCCGGATGCTGGCGAGAAGGCCCTCGGCTGAACAGGCGATCAAGGAGCCGACGACGGCCATCGCGACGATGCCGGAAGCAATTCGCCGGGCCCTGGCGCCGTTGAGCAGAGATGTCAGGCTCGCGACACCCAACGCCGCCGCCAACGAGAGAAACGGCAAGACCGGGATCAGGTAGCGGACTTGCTGCGAACTCGCCGCCCAGAAGACGAAATAGCCCAACGAGAGGAGCACGGCGAATCGGGCCGTCGTGTTCCTCCAAGCGCCGACAAGGGCGACCGGCCCCCACAACAGCCACAGTCGATTGATGCTGCCGTCGAAACGCCCGTAGCCCATCTCGCCCTGCAGGACGACGCGGACCGGCAATAGCAGGTAATCGACGGCTGATCGTCCCATGCCGATCGACTGCTGCCAGGCGGACCATTGTTCGGTGAGGCTTGCGCTCCAGTACTTGCCGCCGAAGACGCCGTAGGCGAACGGGTAGATCGGGTCTCCCGTGTCGTACCAAGACTTGAGATACCAGGGGGCCACCAGGACGACGACGGGCAGTCCGAAGAACAGTCCGAGCCGACCCAGGCTAATCCGCCGCGCCGAGTCCCGTTGGCACATCCAGAGCAGCAGCAACGCGAGACAAAGGACGGCCGCGACCGCGGTCAGCTTGGTTCCGGCGAGAATGCCGCTGCAGATTCCTGCAAGCAACAGGCACGTCCGCGTTTCTCGTTGATGGCGAAGCTCGTTTGACTGCGTTGGATGGCCGTCGGCGAGGACTGCCGTCTCTTGCTCTGCAGCCACCCGTGGGCCAAGGCCCACGGCTCTCAAAACGCGGCGATCAGGCGATTGCAGACTGGAATCGGCATGAGTTGTCCCAGGACTCTCAGAGCTGTCGTGGCCATCGGGGCGGTCGCGGCTATCGAGGCTGCCGTCGAAGGCCCGTTGTGCATACCAGAAGGCCATGAGCCAGAAGAACGCGAAGGCGATATCGACGTAGGCGATGCAGCCTTCGAACAGCACGACGGGATTGGCGAAGAACAGGACGGCAGCCAGCAGGCCCGTAAAGGCGTCGCGCTCGTCGCGACCGAAGAAGTACAACACCGCAGCGACGCCCACGCCGAACGACCAATGCACGAGCTTGGCGAGAACGAAGTCCTTCAACTGCAGGGCCATGCCGAACAGCAACTCCGTGTTCAGCGGCCAATTGGAGTACACGTTGAACGGGATTTCCCGAAAGCCGCCATGAGCGGCGTAGAGCTTGGGCACGGTCAGATGATACGTGTTGCTGTCCCAGGCGATCACCGGCAGCAGCGCCAGAAGGAACAGCGCGATCATCGTGAGGTTGAGCGCGCCGGACAAAAGGCTCCGCTCGAAGACGATCTCCGGCTTCCTCCAACGCGGCAGCCGGGGCAGGCCGGTTCGCTTTCGCCGCCAAACGACGAGCGACGCGATGCCGCTCGCCGCGATCAACGACCAGAGGACGGTCGGCCGGAACCAGCCCATGACGCACAGCAAGAAGACGATTCCAATCCAAGCCGCGACGCCTAGAACAAAGCGCGTCAGGTGCACCCACGGTCCGCCGCAGCGGCCCGCAGGCCCCGCTTCAATCAGCGCGGCGGCGGCGACGGCGCCCGTGACGTAGAAGAGCCCGATCAAGAGGACGATCGCGAGCAGGTTTTCGAGAACGTAGATCATGCGAGATCAATCGCCCGATATCCGCGCGAGACGCGCTCGCCGCCGGCTCGCGGCTAAACGGGGGGGTCGCTTCGGAGCC
>CAZERK010000641.1:1407-2139 GCA_964514515.1 uncultured Planctomycetaceae bacterium | reverse complement strand
TGGCGAGGCCCGTTTCGAAGTCCACGGAAGGCTGCCAGCCCAGCTCCTCGCGGAGCCGCGTCGCGTCGATCGCGTAGCGGCGGTCGTGGCCGGGCCGGTCCTTGACGAACGTGATCAGGCTCTCCGACCGGTCGAGGCGTTGCAAGATCGCCCGAACGACCTCCAGGTTCGTCCGCTCGCTGTTGCCCCCGATGTTGTACACGCGGCCGGGCCGGCCGCCGGTCAGGACCGTCCACAGCGCTCGGCAATGGTCCTCCACGTAGAGCCAGTCGCGCACGTTGAGCCCGTCGCCATACACCGGCAGGGGTTTGCCGTGTCGGGCGTTGTTGATCATCAGCGGGATCATCTTCTCGGGGAACTGGTACGGCCCGTAGTTGTTCGAGCATCGCGTGATGAGCGTGGGCAGGCCGTAGGTGTGATGGAACGCGGCGACGAGATGATCCGCGGCCGCCTTGCTGGCGCTATACGGCGAATGCGGGTCCAACGGCGTCTGTTCCGTGAAGAAACCGGTCGGCCCCAGCGAGCCGTAAACCTCGTCCGTGCCGACCTGGAGGAACCGCAGGTCGCCGCATTGTCGGGCGGCTTGCAGCAGGCTCAACGTGCCCTGGACGTTGGTGCGGATGAACGCGCCCGGGCCAACGATGGACCGATCGACGTGGCTTTCGGCGGCGAAATGCACGATCGAATTGACGCCGTGCGCCTCGCACGCGGCGACGACCTGCTCCGTGTCGC
>CAZERK010000641.1:509-1397 GCA_964514515.1 uncultured Planctomycetaceae bacterium | reverse complement strand
GCATCGAGTTCGCCGACTACCGGGATTACACCCGCGGCGACGACCTGCGCCGGGGCGCAGATGTCCGCCTTGACGAAGACGTATCGCGGATCGTCCGCCACGTCGGCGAGGTTCTCGAGATTGCCGGCGTACGTCAGGCAGTCCAGGTTGACCACGCGAACGCCCGGTTGGTTCGCCAGCACGAACCGCACGAAGTTCGAGCCGATGAATCCCGCCCCGCCGGTGACGAGGACGGCCTTGGGCGCAGAAGCGGTATCAGTCATCAGGCAGAATCTCCTTCAACCAGCGCCTGCACGCTGGCGAGGCTCTCGAAGGTGCCGCCGTCGCTCCACCAGCCCTTCATGTCGCCGTAGGTCAGTTCGCCGCGTTTGAGGTAGGCGTTGTTCACGTCGGTGATTTCCAGTTCGCCGCGGCCGGACGGCTTCAGGCCCCGAATGATGTCGAAGACGTGGCCGTCGTAGAAGTAGACGCCCGTGACGGCGAAGTTGCTTTTCGGCTTCTTCGGCTTCTCCTCGATGCCGAGGACCTTGCCGTCCTTCACCTCGGCCACGCCGAATCGCTCCGGGTCCGGCACCTCCTTCAGCAGCACGCGCGCGCCGGACTTCTGCTCGCGGTATTGGCTGGCCTCGTGGGCCAGGGCGTCCTGGAAGATGTTGTCGCCGAGGATGACGGCGATGCGATCGCCGCCGGCGAAGTTCTCCGCAAGGCCCAGGGCCTGGGCGATGCCGCCGGCCTCGTCTTGGACCTTGTAGGTGAATCGCACGCCGAAGTCCCGGCCCGAGCCCAACAAGCTGACCACGTCGCCCATGTGCTCGACGCCGGTGACGATGAGGATCTCCTCGATGCCGGCTCCCGCAAGCTGCTCGACGGGATGATAGATCATCGGCT
>CAZERK010000641.1:0-499 GCA_964514515.1 uncultured Planctomycetaceae bacterium | reverse complement strand
TTGGGCAGCGGCAGGAGCCGCGATCCCGTTCCTCCGGCCAGTACGACGCCTTTCATGGCTGCTCCCTTCGGAAGACCGAAACGAACTGTTCTGCGAAGCAATCGCCCAATTTCCTACCCGTGCCTGGAGGGCATTGTCGTTGGGGGCTCGCAGTTTTGCAAAGAGAGCCTCGTCCGGAAAGGGGAGTCTTGGTCCAGCCCGTTGACACCGAATCCAGTTTGAATGTGCCGAACAGTTGTCCCTGCAAAAGGCCGGGCGACTCGCCTTGCGGCCACCCGCCGGCCAAGGCCGGCGGCTCTCAATGCGCGGCCCGGCGTTTTCAGACTGAAACTGGTCTGAGACAACGGCAACGGGCTGCCAAGCGGGCATCGGCCCGTTGATTGATGGGCAGGCGGCCTCAGCCGTCGCGGCGAGTCCAGTCGTAGGGGATATCGTTGTCGTGCGGGGGGGCGCGGAACTCGTCCGGCTGCTTGTAGTCGTAGCACTCCGTCGTGATGTT
>CAZERK010000640.1:0-2140 GCA_964514515.1 uncultured Planctomycetaceae bacterium | reverse complement strand
TCGCGGCTGACGGCAAGAACGCCCCCAGGCTCTTCGAGATGGCATCCAGGACGGCTCTTGGTGCGTGGATCGGCGACGACAAGGAGGGATTGAGGCTCCGCAGCGTCACCGTACCGCCGCCCAGCACGATCCTGTCCAAACGGCTCAGCGGATCAGCCTCGACTTCGTTCGCGGCCGACGCCCCGACCTGCGGCAACAGCCTCGCGAGGAGCCCGCCGAACCCGGCCTCTTCGAGCACGGCTCTGGCTTGCTCCGTCGAGACTCGCCACGCCTCCGCCATGTTGTCGACGAGCTTCTGCGGCAGGACGGCATTCGCCAGGGCATCGTCCAGCCGTTGCGGCAAGACGTCGGGAATCCCGAACCGGCGGCAAGCCTTCTTCGACGCGCCCAGCAACCTGGCAAACAACGATTCCGTATCCAAAGCTGTCACGGCTCAATCCTCCATGCCCGGGCGACTGCTTCGATTTGCCGGCGCCGGCCCAGCACCCGTCGTCCCGGGGTTCGCCGCTTTGCCGCCCGTCGCGCCGCGGAGCGTCCGCCGGCGCACATTGGATTCCATTTCGAGTATGCGGAAGTTGATGAACTGGACGATGACGCCGATGCTGACGGCGATCAGGCTCATCGCCAGCAGCGTCGCCGCGAGGACAATCGACGCGATCCGGTAGCCGGACGTCGGCTCCCACCGCACCGACAACACGGCCGCCCCGAGCGCGCAGCTCAGCAGAAAGAACAGAATCCCCATCCCGCCGAAAAACGTCAGCGGCTTGTACGACCGGAAGACGTTCAAGACGCGAAACAGCACGCGGATGCCGTCGTGAAACGTACTCAGCTTGGAGGCGCTGCCCGACGGCCGTGCACGGTAGTCGACCGGCACCTCCCGCACGACCCAACGGCGGTACAGGTACTGCACCGTCATCTCGGTTTCGATGTCGAAGCCGAACGCGAGCACCGGCAGGTTCAAGGCGACGTAACGGCTGAACACCCGATAGCCGCTCAGAATGTCCGTCAGCCTGGCCCCGAAGATCAAGTTGATCATCGTGCGCACGAGCCAGTTGCCGAAGACGTGAAACCGGCGGTAGGCCGCCTCCTGGTTCTGCGCCACGCGACGGCCAACCACGACGTCCGCCTCGTCCGCCAGGACCGGCGCCAGCAGATCGTGGACGCGATCGGCCGGATACGTGTCGTCGCCGTCCACCATGACGTAGTAGTCGGCGTCCACGCGGTCCAGCATGGCCGCGACGACGTGCCCTTTGCCCTGCTTCTTCTCGTGGATGACGACGGCCCCCGCCGCTTCGGCCGCTTCGGCCGTTTGGTCTGTGCTGTTGTTGTCAAAGACGTGGATGGCCGCCTGAGGCAACGCGCGGCGAAAATCCGCGATGACCTTCGCGACGGTGGACGCTTCGTTGTAGCAGGGTATCAGAACCGCGATTCGCTCTTGCGAGCCCTCGGTGACTGCCATCGGATCGCCCCGCTGGACCCTCGCTCGTGTCGACCGCCGCTATCGAGAACAAGGCACAACAGCGCAGTCCCGTGCGGCTCGTAGCATCCCGACCGATACCCGTCCTGTCAACTTCGCAGCCGGGTTTCGCCGAGACCGGCGATGTGCGGGGGTAGGCCGTCGAGAGCAGCGTACCGGACGGGTTCGGACAGCGACCGACGCCTTGGGCGAGCGTGGCGCATCGGCGGCATGCCGCGAGCGGGAGCCGGATCCGAGCCGAGGCGGCTGGCCCTCCCAGCGAAGGTCCGAGGCGAGGACTGTGCGTGCCTCGCCACGAGGGGTCAGGGGCGAGCCTCATCGGCCACCGGTCGCGTCGTCGTGCGAGGCGATGGCACCTCCTTGCGAGCACCCCGCTCCTTGCACTTCGGGCAAGATATTACACCTTGGGCCCGGCGGACCTTGGCGACTTCCGACATCGGCAGCTCGAAAACGTGCCCGCACTTCTCGCAGACGAACGTCTGCATCGTATTGGCGATTCGCGAGTCCGTCTCGGGCGATCCCAGCCCCACGCTCGTCCAGAAATACGCGCTGATGGAGATCAAGACGAGCAAGATGACGATGAGCGCAACGGACGTCCGGGAAACCTGCATGGCTCACACTCCAGCCTCGGGCCGCGCGCAGGCGCGCGGCGCAAGCCGCCCC
>CAZERK010000639.1:0-2147 GCA_964514515.1 uncultured Planctomycetaceae bacterium | reverse complement strand
GCGCCGGTGGCGGGGCCCGCCCCGGCCTCGGGGGAGCTCGGCCGCTACTATCTGAGTCGCAAGATCGCGCACGGTGATTTAGACTCTACGACATGGCTCCGGTCCTCCAACCTGAACTGCTGATTCTCGCATCGGCCAGCCCACGACGGCGCCAGTTGCTCGTCAACGCCGGATATCGTTTCGAGGTGGTCGAGCCTCCCATCGACGAACCCCAGTCCGCCCACCCCCATGTCGCGCCGTCGCTCTACGCGGAGTCGCTGGCGTTCTTCAAGGCGTCGAGCGTCGCGGGCAAGCGCGCGGACGCCTGCGTCCTCGCAGCCGATACGATCGCCGTCGTTGATGGGGCAATCATCGGCAAGCCTGCGGATCGCCAGGACGCCTATCGAATCCTCGGCCGACTATCCGGGACGACGCATTCCGTCATCACGGGCGTCGTATTGCTGCATCCGGCCACGGGTCGGCGTTTGATGCAACACGCCACGAGCAGCGTCACGGTGCGCAGGCTGTCGGACGAGACCGTCCGTCGATACCTCGACACCGGCGCGTGGTGCGGCAAAGCCGGCGCCTACGGCGTGCAAGACCGCGACGATCCCTTCGTGGAGAAGATCGACGGCAGCTTTACGAACGTCGTCGGCCTTCCGATGGAGATGCTCGCGGAGATGTTCGCGGACTGGACGGGGGCGGCTTGCGGCGAATCAAGGTCGTCGTAAGAGGCGATCGTCTTCCCGCGAAGGCCGGATCAGCCTGAAGCTCGCAGCGGTCGGCGTCGCCCGGAAGCGCTTGCCTTCACCCGGCGCCTGCTCCGATGGCATGCGACGCCTCGTCTTGCAGATAACGCCCGCCTGTCGGCAAACGCGGCGTCATCCCGACGTACACGTTGCTACCAGGCGATGTTGCGGCCGCCGTCGACGGCCAGGACCGAGCCCGTCATGTAGTCGCAGTCTACCACGAAGAAGCGAACGGCGGCCGCCACGTCCTCCGGCTGGCCGGAGCGATGGGCGGGCACGCGGCGAATCACGTCCTTGATTTTGCCCTCGTCGAAGTCCTCCGGGAAGAGGGCGGCGCCCGGCGCGACGGCGTTGACCCGGACCTCCGGGGCCATCGCCTTGGCGAGGGTCTGCGTCAGCGCGGACAGGCCGGCCTTGGAAACGCAATAGGCGAGGTAGTCCGGCCAAGGACGGTTCGCGCAACTGTCTGTCAGGTTGACGATTCGGCCGCGCCCGCCGGCACGCAGGTGCGGATGAGCGGCGTGGGCGAGGATCATGGGCGCGGTCAGGTTCAAGGCCAGCGTGCGGTCCCAGGCGTCCCGCGAGAAGGCGTCAACCGTCATCGACGCGAACGAGGACGCATTGTTGACCAGGACGTTGAGACGGCCCAGGGCCTCGACGGCCCGTTGAGGCAATGCCGCAGCGGCTTCGGCGTCTTCGAGGTCAGCCTGAAAGATGGTCGCCTGCCGCCCCAGCTCGCGGACCATCCGAGCCGTCTCCTCCGCCTCCGTCCGCGACGTGTTGTAATGGACGGCGATGTCGCAGCCGTTGCGCGCCAACTCGATCGCGATGGCCCGGCCGATGCGTCGGGCGGCCCCCGTAATCAAAGCCGCGTCACCTTGCGTTTCCACGTTGGTTTCCCCGAGCCATCCCGTCGAGGTCGTCGCCAGCCCGCTCCGGCGTTCGGCGACGCCTGTCTCGCCGTTGGCTCATAATTCTTTGCTTCGTCTCTGTCAAGAAGTCGAGGCTTCGCTCGCGCAACCGTACAGGGCAAACGTAGCGGTCTCGCGATGGTCCTGTCGGGCCGGTTGGTTTAGTTGCCGGTTTTGGGGCCTGCGTCGGGGCGGTCGTCGGACGGCTCGTCGCCCGCCGCGCCGGGCAAATCGCGGGAATCAGGCTGCGGTTCCGGCGGCAATCGGTGCAAGGACCAGGCATCTACGTATTGGGTCGGTTCCGGACGCCGGCGCGTCAGATACGCTCGAAAGCGACGTGAGAACACAACGATGGCCGCTGCCGCGAAGCAAAACGCGATCAGCAGCACGATGGTCCAGAAGAGCGCCTGGGACCAACGGGCGATAGCGGCCGGGTCGTTGCGCGCGGGTGTTTGTCCGGCCGGCACGTCGTTGGGATGGCGGTTTGTCTGGATGGCGTGAGCGGACG
>CAZERK010000638.1:1788-2150 GCA_964514515.1 uncultured Planctomycetaceae bacterium | reverse complement strand
ACGCTCCCCTTGCCGTCCTGATCGTGGACGACGATGCGGCCGCCCGTCGACTGTGTCGGACGATCCTGGAGGGCGAGGGTTGCCGGGTGACCGAGGCCGACGATGGCGCGGAAGCGGTCAAGATCGCGACGACCGAACCACCGGACGTCATCATCATGGACGTGATGATGCCGCGGATGGACGGGTTGGAGGCGACCCGGTCGCTTCGGGCCAACGGCCGGACGCAATGCGTCCCGATCATCATGTTGAGCGCCAAGTGCGACCGGGCATCCATAACGGAGGGATTCGCGTCTGGCGCCGATGAGGATCTGGCGAAGCCGGCAGTGCCGGTTCGGTCGGCGCCAAATCCGACCCGGCTGGTT
>CAZERK010000638.1:0-1778 GCA_964514515.1 uncultured Planctomycetaceae bacterium | reverse complement strand
GGCACTGCCGGCCGAGATCATCGCGCGCGTTCGATCCATGTTGCGTCTGAGCCGGGTATCTGCCGCCCTTCACCAAAGCAACGAGGTATTGGGCTACCAGACGCACGCTCTGATGATGATGTTGGAGTATAACGTCGCCTTGGCCAACACGGAGGCGATGGACGAGGTCCTCGATCGGACCGTGCAGATCGCCGCCAAGCTGACCGGATGCCGCCGAATCTCGATTATGCTTCCTGAACCGGGAACGCAGGTTCTCCGGATCCGCCGGTCGACGGGCCTCGAACCCGACGTCGCGGCGAAGGTTTGCATGCGGATGGGCGAGCCGATCGCCGGCGAAGTGTTCGCCAAGCGAGGGCGCCTCGTGATTAACGATGAGGCGGATGCCGCGGCCTACCGGGATACGCACGACGCGAGGCTGTTCGAGGGATTGCCGATGTTGTCGGCCCCAATGTGCGTCGCCGAAGGCGTGGTGGGCGTCCTGAACGTCACGAGCCGCATCGACAAGCGACCGTTCACCGATCAGGAGTTGGAATACCTCGGCTTCGTGAACCACCACGCGGCCTCGGCCATTCAGGCGATTCTGGCGCGCGAGGCGCGTGACGAGGCTCGCAGTTCGGTGGTCGTTGCCTTGGCGAAACTCGCCGAACATCGGGATGACGACACGGGAAAACATCTGGACCGGATGGCCATGTTCTGCGCGGAATTGGCGAGAGAGCTGGGCACGCAGCCAGAGTTCTCCAATGTCATTGACGAGGCGTTTGTGCAGAACATTCGTCGAGCGGCGCCGCTGCACGACATCGGCAAGGTCGCGATTCCCGATTCGATTCTCCTCAAGCCGGGCAAGCTGACACCGGAAGAGATGGATATCATGAGGACGCACGTCGCGGTGGGGGCGGAGACACTGCGGTCGGTCCTGGCCAAGTCGCCTGATTCAGCCTACCTGAAGATGGCGGAAGAGATCGCTGAAGGACACCATGAATGGTACAACGGCAAGGGCTACCTCCGCGGCCTGAAGGGACACGAAATCCCGCTGACGGCCCGGATCGCTGCGCTGGCGGACGTCTATGACGCCCTCACGACGAAGCGGGTGTACAAGGACGCGATGCCGCACGAAAAGGCTCGGCAGATCATCGAGGCAGGATCCGGTACGCAGTTCGATCCTCAAGTCGTCGCCGCGTTTCTGCGCAGCGAGGCACAGTTCGTGCGTCTTGCCGCCGCAATGGCGGACGAGCGGGACGCGACCGAGATCGAGTTCCCGGCGCCGCGCGCTCGTCCCGCGCCAATTATGCTGACGCCTCTCTCCACTCCGGTCTGACAGGGGGCCGTGTTTCCCGCAGCGGTTGACAGGGCGCGCCGTCAGGGGCTGCAAGCGAAGGTGGGGAACGTCGCCGCCGAGATCCACGGGCGGCTGGGAAGGCCGTTGTGAGGCTATGCTCAGCCGTGCTTGCCGTTTTTGGCCTTGCCGCCTCGGCCCGAACGAGCTTCCCGGGTCGTGTCCGCCATCTTCTGGAGCCGGCTCCAGATGGACGGTCTGCCGGCTCGAGACGCCTCCGCCGGCTTCTTGATCTCGAACTCGCCGCTTTCCTCCTTCTCTCGGATGTGCTTCTTGATGCGGTACTGCTCGACCATGCCCAGGAGGTTGCTGGACAAGATGTAAAGGTTGAGCCCGCTGGGAAAGTTGTAGAACAGGAAGCCGAAAGACACCATCATGAAGCTCATCATCTTCTGCTGCTGCGCCATCGGGTCCGGCGCCGGCTTGCCCTCGGCGTCCGTCTTCG
>CAZERK010000637.1:0-2158 GCA_964514515.1 uncultured Planctomycetaceae bacterium | reverse complement strand
CACCCAGCCAGAAGTGTTTGCCTGAATCACAGATCGTCCTCCGTTGTGAATTTGCTCGCGCGCGCCGTCCTACGTCTCCAATCGAGCAGGCTTCGACGCGGCTGACATGACCTTGATCCACCCTGAAATTCCCTTTTCCATATCTATCGGACGGGCTCTCGCCGCACCCGACGTCGGACCGCGGACTCGGCAGCGTCTTCGAACCTGCGACACCGCAGATCCGACGTTTCGCGTTGATCCGTCGGCAGCGACGCTCGCCCGCTTAGCGTCCGTCGGTGCACGGCTTGCTACTCGCCCAACAGGACTTGGATGAAGCCGTCAAGATCCTCCATCGTGACGTAGCCGTCCGCATTCGTATCCGCCGCGCAGAACGCCTCGACGCTGACACCATCGCTGTAGGGGGCGAGCAGCACGCTGACGAACGGCTGGACATCCAGACCGTCCACCGCAAGACTTCCATCCACGTCGCCGGACAGGACCTCGTCGCAGCTCACGTTGACGATGGCCCAGATTTCCAGGTCGTCGATGTTCCAGCCTGGATACGTGACGCTGTGATCGGTCGGTCCCATGCTCCAGCGGATGTAGAGCGTCTCGTGCCCGTCCGCGACGGATGAGAGATCGAGGTCCATCGGAACCCAGGTGGCATCAGAGAAGCACGCTCCGTTGTTGTTCCACACGGTCGTCCAATTCGTGCCGTCATTCGAAGCTTCGACGCTCGCCGCATCGAACGACTCCACGCCCAGCCACCGCCAGAATCGCACGTGGGTCTCCGTTAGATTCGAACAATCGATGGCCGTCGTCGTCAGGCTGCGAACGTCCAGGTAGTTCATGTAGTCGCCGTAGAGGTTGTAGCCGTACACGTTGAGGCCCGTGTGACCGAGCTGCGGATCATAGTTGTGCGTGCCGCCGCCGGTCGGCCGCCCGAACGCCCAGGCGCCCTGCGTTTGCCAACCCGGGTCGGCATCCATCATGAACGAATAAACCTGTTGCGGGACATTCTCGCCGACGGTCACGGATGCGGTGGCGACGTTCGATCCCGCCGTGGCGTCGTGAACGGAGAACGTAAACGACGTCGTGAACGTCAGCCCAAAGGGCGGGATGTACGTCACGACGCTTCCGCCGTCCGCCAGCATGTAGGGGGCAGACTCGATCTCACCGGCATTTGGATCGAACAGGCGACCCTCGCCCTCCGTCGGCAAGCTCTCAATTACAAAGTCCAGCGGGTCGCCGTTGGGGTCGGCGCCGGCCAGCGTGATGGCCGACGGGGTGCTCGGCGGCACCGTGGTCTGAACGTTGTGCGCCACCGGATTCCAATCCGGCCCGCCCACGGTGATGGACACGATCGCGACGTTGGATTCGCCGCCCTCGGGCGGGACGCCGCCGTCGTTGGCGATGAACTGGAAGCTGTCCGCGCCGCTGTAGCCGCCCGTCGGCGTGTATCCGACTTGCGAACCGCCGTTGACGAGCATGTAGGGCAGGTCCCCCGTCTGGATCACGTGGTTGTTGCCGACATCCCGCAATTCGAAGGTCGGTAGTGACGTGATGACGTACGTCAGCGTCGACGGCTCCGGAAGGCCGTCGTCGCTGGCATGGAGCGTGAAGACCGCTGCGGTGCCCACCGCCGTGCTCACCGACATGCTGTGCGCGGTGGGCGGTCGCGGAACGTTGTTCGGGAACGGCAGCGCCGGATCGCCCATGATGTTGTACATCTCGAAGTATCGCCGGGTCGTCGATCCGGAGCCCATCTGGGCCAGGTAGCGCGCCCGGGCATCGTTCCAGACCGGCCCGCCCTCGGCCGGAACGTCATCCTCCTCGTCGTAGATCGCGTCGAAGAGCCGCTTCTCCATGGCGTCGTCTTCTGTCCAGTAGCTGTTGACCGAGGACCCGATGGCGATGATCGCGGCCTTGTCGGCTGCCCGGACCCACGTTTCCATGAAACATTCTTGAACGGTGAAATTCCCCGTCACGCACGCGAAGCTCGCGATGAACGGATACATGCCGAGATTCGTCAGGTTGTTGACGTCGCTCTGATAGAACACCGGCCCGTCGGCCCAGTACGTCTCCGATCCGTGGCCGCTGTAGATGCCGTAGAATCGGCCGTTATTGAAGGCGTCTCGCACCTGCTGCGTCGTCGCGTTGTACGTATGGCAGTACAGCT
>CAZERK010000636.1:0-2164 GCA_964514515.1 uncultured Planctomycetaceae bacterium | reverse complement strand
CGGCGAGAGGCGGCTCTTCGTTCATGCGAACGTCGTCCTTGTTCGTAGCCCCGTCTCAGAACTGGCGGAAGTATCGCTCAACCGCGGCCGGCGAGCGCCGCCTGATCCAATAGCTCGGGGCATCGGCGTCGAATCGCCGGACCATCGGGTCTCGGCCCGCCAATCGGAGGATCAAGCCGATCGGCGTGACGACCCCGTAGAACAGCAAGGCCATCGCGGCGTGCGCGACGACGAGACCGATCGGGAAGGCCGCGACGCTCAACAGGAGGTATATCGGCCGGATCGCGGCTGGAAGGACCGCGGCGCCGAGCCCGCAATAGGCGGCGACCGCCCACAAAACGTACGCGGTCGGGGCCGCCGCACCGACGGGCACGGCACGACCCGGCCCCAACCGCCCATAGACGAGGGCGCCGACGGCGGCGAAGACCAACAAGGCGATCATGCCGAAGCTTCGCAGCGTGCGTCGGCTCGGCTTCCAATCGATGCGTATCAGCGCCATGCGTCGTCAATTCTCCCGTCGCTTCCCGTGCCGAGGCCCCCGCAGGCGATGCCCATCGCGGCGGGCGGGCGTCGAGACGTTCGCGGCTCAATCCAGAAGAAACTGCGCCTTGTAGGCGTCGATCTCGTGTTGCCTGGCCTCCGGCTGCTCGGACTTATCGAGCACGAAGTTGCCGACCACCAGCACGTCCATGTTGCAGCCCATGAAGCAACGATAGGCGTGCTCGGGCGAACAGACGATCGGTTCGCCGCGGATGTTGAAGCTCGTGTTGATGACGACGGGACAGCCGGTCCGCTCCTTGAACCGTGAGAGCACGCGGTGCATCCGCGGATGTCGAACGGGATCGATCGTCTGCACGCGGGCGGAATAGTCGACGTGCGTGACGGCCGGGATGACGGACCGGACCTGCTTGAGCCTCTCCAGACCGCGGCCTGGATCGCCGTTGAGCGGAACGCGCTTGTCGTCGCAGACGGCGGCGACCAGGAGCATGTAGGCGCTGTCCTGTCGGGGCCGCATCTGGAAGTACTCGTGGACGTGCTCCCGCATCACGCACGGCGCGAACGGCCGGAAGGACTCGCGGAACTTGGTCTTCAAATTCATGATCGACTGCATCCGGGGTGAGCGGGCGTCGCCGAGGATGGACCGCGAGCCCAGCGCCCGGGGGCCGAATTCCATCCGGCCCTCGACGTGTCCGACGACCTTCTGGGATTCGATGGCGTCCACGACGCAGTTGACCAACGCGTCTTCGTCCGGGACGTGATGATAGACGGCCCCCACGCCGTCCAGCGCCTGCCGGGTCTGCGCGTCCTCGAAGCGAGGCCCCAACAGCGAGCCGAACTGAGAATCCATCTCTAGATCGACAAGTCTCTTGTTGCCGAGCAGTTGATACCAGACAAACGTCGCGGCCCCGAGCGCCCCGCCCGCGTCGCCTGCCGCCGGTTGGATCCAAAGGTCCTCGAACGGTCCGTCGCGCAGGATTCGGCCGTTGGCGACGCAGTTCAGGGCGACGCCGCCGGCCAGGCACAGGCGCTTCATGCCCGTGACGGCGTGGACGTGCCGGACCGCCCGGAGCATGACCTCCTCGATCACCGCCTGAATCGAAGCTGCGATGTCCATCTCGCGCCGCGTGAGCGGGGATTCGGGCGTGCGCGGCGGCCCGCCGAAGAGCCGGTGAAACCGCCGGTTGGTCATCGTCAGGCCCTGGCAGTAGTTGAAGTACGCCATGTTGAGCCGGAGCGAACCGTCGGGCTTGAGGTCCACGAGCTTCGTGAGGATCAAATCCCGATAGACGGGCTCCCCGTACGGCGCCAGGCCCATCAGCTTGTACTCGCCGGAGTTGGGCTTGAACCCGCAGTAATACGTGAAGGCCGTATAGAGCAGGCCGAAGGAATGCGGAAAGTGCAACTCGTGCGAGATGTCGAGCCGGTTGCCGCGGCCGGCGCCGAAACTGGCCGTCGCCCATTCGCCAACGCCGTCCACGGTCAGGATGGCGGCTTCCTCGAAAGGTGAAGGGAAGAACGCGCTGGCGGCGTGCGACTCGTGGTGCTCGGGGAAGAGGTATCGCCCCTTGTAGAGCCCGCCCTGCCCCCGGTCGCTCTCGCGAGGCAGCCGCAGCTTCTCGTGCAGCCAGAGCGGTCCGGCCTGCAGGAAGCTTCGGCAGCCGGC
>CAZERK010000635.1:0-2166 GCA_964514515.1 uncultured Planctomycetaceae bacterium | reverse complement strand
CCGGTCAGCGGCACGATGCCGCAATTCACGAGATGCAGCCCCAGGGGGCCGTGAAGCGAGCCCGTCACGGGATCCTCATCGACGCCGCAGGCCGGAGCGAAGAAACGCGACTGCACGACGGTCGCCGCGGACAGCGCGTTCGTCGTCGTGACGCACACGCCGCGCACGCGCTCCTTGCGGCACAGCCGAGCCAGTTCCGACATCGCCGGGTCCATGCCGAGCAGCACGGGGAGCTCGCGGATGCCGAGGATGATGTCGTCGTCGTGCGTGCGGATCGGCGTGATGGCGGGGTCCAGGGCGTCTTCCGTGATTCCGAGATGTTTCAGGTATGGCAGCACGACGGCCGGCGTCTTCTTGGGCTCGCAATGCGGCATATCCAGCCAGATCGTCGGCGGTTGGTCGGGCTTGAGCGGCATCTGGATGCGCACCGTGAGAACGCCCGATCGGGTCTCGATCGGCAGGACCGTGCCCGGCTCCTTCAGGACGTGCGCGAACCGCCCCGCTTCCAGCAGCGCGTGAACGCCCGCGAGCGTTGCGTGTCCGCAGAAGTCCACCTCGCAGGCCGGCGTGAACCAGCGGAATCGAACGGCGGCGTCGCGAGCGTCGGTCTTGAGGATGAAGGCCGTCTCGCTGGCGTTGAACTCGCGGGCGAGGGCCACCATCTGCTTGTCGGCAAGCCCGTCGGCTTCGAGGATCACGCCGGCGGGATTCCCGCTATACGGCGACAGCGCGAAGGCATCGACCAGCTTGTATTCGAGGTTGGTTGTCATGCGTTCGACTCGTGGCTGCTGGATGCAGCGGCTTCCTTCCCAGTTGTCATCACGTTCGCCGGGCCCAGGCAACGAGGCTGTCGGCCTTCGACGCGCGATCGATCGATGCGCCCGCCGTTGTGGCCAGGCGGTCGACGCAGGCCGTCGCCTCGGTCAGCGTCGTCGGCGGGTTCGAGCGAAGCTCGCGCCAAGGCCCGCCGGCGCCAATCGTCGCCAGAAGCCGATTGATCCGCCAGCCCAACGCGGCGGGCAGCTTGCTCACCCATGCCTGGATCTCGGGCCGATCCGCCCACGATTGATATCGATGGTGCGTATAGGCCGCCATCTCGATGTTCGCGAAGCCTCCGGCCTCCAACAAGCTGCCCAGGGATTTCGCGTCGAACAGGTTGACGTGATACCTGTTGAGACCGCTCCAATGCCGGCCGCCGAACCGCCGCCACCGCCCGCCCCAGATCGGCGTGTCGATGCAGACGCAGCCTCCCGAGACGAGCCGTCGACGGACTTGCCATAGGAACGCGGCGGGCTCCAACACGTGCTCGATCACGTCGCCGAGGAAGACGACGTCGGTTGGCGGCAGCGACTCGGCCAGGCGCTGCAGGCTGCCGGCACGGAAGTCGAGGTTGAACCGCTTCTGGGCTTGCGAGACCGCCGAGGCCGACAAGTCGAATCCCGTGACGCGCCAGCCTCGCTCCGCCGCCAGGGCCGATAGATGGCCCATCGCGCAGCCCACGTCGAGCAGCCGTCGCTTTCCGGCCGGCTCGAACCGCAGCAGGTGCACGAGATACTGTTGCGTCGCCCGCGCCCATCGATGCTGCTCCGCCTCGCTGAATACGTAGTAGTCCTCGCCGTACAGCGCGGCAATTTCCTGCGGCGAGTAGCGCGGATGCTGCTGAACGAGCCCGCAGAATCGGCAACGAACCAGATCGAAGGGATGGGCGGGACCGGCGGGCATCGCCGGGGCGTCCGCGGCCTGCTCGCGCCCGCAGGCGACGCACCGCAGCCGACGGTTGCGTGCATCGTCGGACGGATCGACGGGCTTCTCGGATGCGTTTGCCTGCTTCACGCGAGGCACAGCAACACCTCTGCAAGAGCTGCACGGCTGTCAGCCCGGGCCGGCAGAGTCCTCAGCACAATCGCATTCTCGCGATCAGGCCCGGATGCTTCCGATCAGAGTCGTCCGCCGCGGCGGATACGCAAGCGGTCGTGCCCCGACGCGATGGATCGTTTCCTAACCCGATTCATCGCGACGGCTCGATCTGAACAGGGCCGGGTACTTCCGATCAGAGCCGCGTGCCGGGCTTTGACCCGTGCCGGCTCGTATCTTACCGTAGGGGCGTTCGTCCAACAGTATCGGGTCTCGGTCGATGGTCGTCGGCTTGCAGCCTGCAGTTCTCGC
>CAZERK010000634.1:1815-2178 GCA_964514515.1 uncultured Planctomycetaceae bacterium | reverse complement strand
CGCACTTCTCAGGCCATCTGGCAATATCGAAATGTAGGTAACAGCAAGGGCTTGGCCCGCGGGGCTACGATCCCGGCAGCATGATTCTCGGCAGCCGCGCCTGCTCAGGACATACAAACGGAGTTTGGCATTACACTATAGTGTCGACGGACAACCGGCCGCACCGGCCGCTCCTCCTATGCAATGCGCGCAGGATCCGCGGAGGCGACTAGCGGAGTTGATTGACTCATCCGGGCGTACCGCGGGCTCGATGCAGGCTTCGTGAGGCGACGAATTGTGGACGGACAACGACTGCGACGACTCCTGGAATCGGTGCGAGATGGGACGGCGCCGATCGAGACCGCGATCGAGCAACTTCAAAGC
>CAZERK010000634.1:0-1802 GCA_964514515.1 uncultured Planctomycetaceae bacterium | reverse complement strand
GATTCGTTGCGGATTTCCCGAGGTCATCTTCTGCCCGGGCAAGACCGTCGAACAGCTCGTGGCCATCTTCGACCGGCTCACCGCAGCAGGAGGAAACGTGTTGGCCTCGCGGGCGACGCGAGAACAATTCGAGGCCGTTCGACGGTCGCAGGCTGCGGCGGTCTATCACGATCCGGCACGCTGCATCACGCTCCGACAACAGGAGGCGAAACCCGCGACCGGGACCATCGCGATGGTCGCCGCCGGCACGGGCGACCTGCCGGTCATCGAGGAAGCTCGCGTCACGTGCGAGATCATGGACCAGCCGACCGAGCGGTTCTACGACGTCGGCGTGGCGGGCATCCATCGGCTCTTGGCGCACTCGGCGGCCCTGCGGCGCGCGCGCGTCGTCGTCGTGGCGGCCGGCATGGAGGGCGCCCTCGCCAGCGTCGTGGGTGGCCTGGTTGAAGCTCCCGTCATCGCCGTGCCGACCAGCGTGGGCTACGGCGCCAGCTTCAACGGGCTGGCTCCCCTGCTGACCATGCTCAACTCGTGCGCCGCCGGCGTCGCGGTCGTCAACATCGACAACGGCTTCGGCGCAGGCTACCTTGCTTCCTCAATCAACCGTCTCGCGGAGCCCAAGCCGGCCGGGCGCCAACCGGGCGGCTGCGCACCTTCGCCGGGATCAGGCGATCCTGCATCGCAAGGAGACAGCCGGAAGGACGGAAGATGAAGCGCAGCGGGAAATCGCCAGCAGCCAAGCCGACGGTCTCGCGCGTCCGGAAGCTGCCGAGGATCCCCTCGCGAAGACGCGACGCGCACAAAGGCAGCTTCGGCAGGGTGCTCGTCGTCGGCGGTTCGCGCGGAATGCTGGGCGCGCCGGCCTTGTCGGCGAACGCCGCCTTACGGAGCGGCGCCGGACTCGTCACCGTCGCCTGCCCCGCCTCCGTCCAGCCGATCGTCGCCTCGCTGTGCCCCTGCGCGACTTCGATCCCGTTGCCGGAGAACGTCGCCGGTCAGATCGACCCGGCGCCCAGCCTTGCCGTCTTCCGCGAGCAGGGCCTTCTGTCAGACGCCGGTCGACCGTCCGTCGTGGCGGCCGGGCCGGGGCTGGCGCGCGGCGACCACGCCTTCGATCAGGCCTGGCTGGAACTCCTCGCAGCCTTCGGCGACGCGAACGTCCCGGTCGTGCTCGATGCGGACGGCCTGCGGGCGATGCACAAGTCCGGCGCGTGGAACGGTCCCGGCTGGGACGGGACGCGGCACGTACGAACCGTCATCACGCCGCACCCCGGCGAGATGGCGTACCTGCACGGCGTGCGCACAACAGACGTTCAAAGCCGTCGCGAGGCGTTCGCGGCGCAAACGGCGACGATGCTGTCGGGATCGGACCCGGCGGATGATGACCGTGCGGTGGTTGTCCTGAAAGGCGCCGGAACCGTCGTCTCCGATGGCCGACGGCTGTACGCAAACCCGTCCGGCAATCCCGGCATGGCGACGGGCGGCAGCGGCGACGTGTTGACCGGCGTCATCTCCGCGCTCATCGGCCAAGGCCTGTCGACGTTCGATGCGGCCGTGCTCGGCGTGTACGATCACGGATTGGCGGGCGACCTGGCTGCGAAGAAGCTCGGCCAGCCGTCGCACATCGCTGCCGATCTGGTCGATTTCCTGCCGGCGGCCTTCGAACAGCATCGTCGGCGTTAGGGCAACCGGCGATTGTGTGCAGAGTTGCCGGCGCGCCCGGACAACGCTGCACGCAGATGTGCGATGTTCTGTGGCAATTCGTGGTTGCGTGCGGCTCCGGTATAGGTAGCGGCCGAGCT
>CAZERK010000633.1:0-2179 GCA_964514515.1 uncultured Planctomycetaceae bacterium | reverse complement strand
CAGCCGCCGGCTGACGGTGCTTGGGGAGCCGATGGTCCTCAGCACGGACTTGATCTCCGTCGAGACCTTCCCGGCGTTGGCGAAATCGTCGCCGGCGATTTCAAATGCCCGGGTGAAGCTCACTACCAGCCCCCTTTCGGGGCGGCCCCAGGGTGATCCCAGGCAAGCCGGCGGCATACAAGCGTCCACACGATTCATACATCGCCAGCGCCGTCACCATGACCGGCAGCTTGGCGTCCTTCGCCAAGGCGACGGCCTCGGCGACCGGCGTCTTGTTCCTCACGTACACCACGGCCACAACGTCCGCGATCAGGGCCGTTCGGATGCTCTGGGCGTTCGTCAAGCCCGTCAGGAGCAACGCGCCCGGATGGATAAACGCCAATACGTCGCTCATCATGTCGGCGGCGCCGGCCACGGTGATCGTCGTCTTCTCCAGGGCCCCGTTGTCCACGAGGACCTCGCATTCCAGCAGGTCGCGCACGTCCGCCAGCGTCATCGTCGTCGAAGAGATCATCCTTGATCCTTGGCCTCGCCATCGCCTTTGCCCTTGGCACGGCCGTTGCCGTTGCCGGATGCCGCGCCGACGCCGATCTTCTCCCCGACCAGCTTGTCGGGAAGCCGGATCGCCCGGCGCGTCGGGATTCGGACCGACGGACAATGACTCCAGCATTGCCCGCAGCCCGTGCACTTCGACGGATCGACGTATCGCGCCTTGCGGCGAACGCGAATCTTGTAGTTCCCGATGTAGCCGCTGACGCCCACGACCTCGTGGGAGCTCCGCAGCTTGAGGTGCTGGCGGCGGCTGCCCGAGACCATTTTCGGCGTCAGGAGGCACGCCGAGCAGTCCTGCGTCGGGAACGTCTTGTCGAACATCGCCATCTTGCCGCCGACCGACGGCTCCCGTTCGACGAGATAGACCGGGTTGCCGCTCTCGGCCAGTTCCAACGCCGCCTGGATGCCGGCGATGCCCGCCCCGACGATCAGCGAGGCGGGATTGACCTTTGCCCGCATCGGCTCCAGGGGCTGCTGCAATGCCACGCGATGAATCGCCGCGTTGATCAGCGCCATGGCCTTGAGCGTCGCCAGCTTGCGGTCGTCATGGACCCAGGCGCACTGCTCGCGGATATTGGACATCTGGAACAGGTACTGGTTCAGGCCGACGCCCTGGCACGCGCCCCGGAACGTGCCCTCGTGCATCAGCGGCGAGCAGGCCGCGACGACGACCCGGGTGAGCTTCAACTCCTCGATGTCGCTCTGGATCAGTTCCTGTCCTGTATTCGAGCACATGAACTTGTAGTCGCGGGCCACGGCCACGCCGGGCGCCTTCTCCGCGAACTCGCGGCAGGCGGCGACATCCACGGTATGCGAGATGTTCACGCCGCAATGGCAGACGTAAACGCCGATCTTGACGTCCTCAGACATGGGTGCTCGCCTCCGCCATCAAGGGAAACGGGTAACTCAACGGCACGAAGTTGTGATGCAGCCCGACCTCTTCATCGCTGCAACCCAGGGCCATCCCGATGAGCTGCGTGAAGTACACGATCGGCAACGGCGCCTGCCTCATCGTACCATCGCTGCTCGCGCGCTCCTGGAGCAGTTCCAGGTTCGCGTGGCACAACGGGCACGTCGTGACGATGCAGTCGGCCTGTTCCTGCCGCGCCCACATCACGAGCTCGTCGCAGAGCTTCGCGGCCACGTCCTCGAACGTGGCCACCAACATGCCTCCACAGCAACGGACCTTCGGGGGATAGGGCACCGCCACGGCGCCCAGGGCCTCCAGCAACTGGTCCAACGCCATGGGGACTTCGGGGTCCTCGTTCACGGCCCGCTCCGGCCGCACGATCTGGCAGCCGTAGTAGCACGCGACCTTCAGGCCGTTCAGGCTGCGGACCCTCCGCGAGGCCAGTTCGTGCGAGCCGAAGTCGTTGATGACGACTTCGAGCGGATGCCGAACGGGGACCTTGAAGTTGCAGGTCATCCCCGCCTCCTGCAGCGAGGCCTCCACGTTTTTGCGAAGGTCCGGCAGGTTCTCCATCAGCATCCGCGTCTTGTTCAGCACGGCAAAGCAGGCGCTGCAAGGAACGACTAGGTCGTGGCCGGCCTTCTCGGCGAGTGCGAGGTTTCTGGCCGAAACCGCGCACGCCACCGTCTCCTTCACGGACATGTAGGCCGTGGCGCC
>CAZERK010000632.1:0-2193 GCA_964514515.1 uncultured Planctomycetaceae bacterium | reverse complement strand
TCTCACCGAACCGATCCGCGCCAGCTTGATGCAGCCTGATCATATCGTGCCACCGGTCCATCGACGGATTCTCGTAGCTGACGCCGACTGCTGTCAACTTCGCGAGACTGGATCATCCGACTGCCGCAGGGCAATCGCATTCTCGCCGCGTCGGCCGTGCCGGCATGAGACTGAACTAAGCCACGCCCCCGCCAAGTCTGACGGAAGGCGTGTGCGGCATTGCGCGTTCTCCATCCAAACGTGCCGGGTACGCTGCCAAACCCGTCGCGGTTGCCCGGATCGGGTTCCTGAAGGAAGCACCGAGGCGTTGACCATCTGCGCCGACGGCAGGAGAATCCCGGAGCGACCGCGTTCGGGCCCGCGGGATCGGTTTCGCACGTGGGGCCGGCGTCGCGCATTGCGTGCAGCCGTCCGTCTGAGCAAGGGGACGGGCCGCGAACCAAAGCAGCGCGGCGTTCGGGGCGAGGCCCGATTCGACGGGCCGTCGGCAACCGCGCTGAATCCGGGAACTGCTACAGGAGAACATGATGTCGCTACTCGTAACGGGAACCGTTGGAATCGATACGGTTGAGACGCCGACGGGCAAGGCAGAGGACGTGCTCGGAGGCTCCGCCGCCTACTTCTCGTTCGCGGCCGCGCTGCTGACGCCGGTGCGCCTGGTCGCCGCCGTCGGGGACGACTTCCCCAAGGCGTTTCTTGACCGCTTCCAGGGACGCGACATCGATACGACGGGCCTTGAAGTCCGGGCCGGCGCGAAGACGTTCCGCTGGGCCGCCCGCTACCTCGACGACATGAACGAGCGCCAGACGCTTCGGACGGACCTGAACATCGTCGCCGATAGCCCGCCGCCGATTCCGCCTGCGTTTCGCGATTCACGATTCGTCTTCCTGGCCAACACGCATCCGGCCGTGCAGCGCCGCTTCCTCGAGCAGCTCGACTCGCCGGAGATGGTCGTCTGCGACACGATGAACCTCTGGATCGAGACGACCCGCGAGGAGTTGCTCCAGACGCTCGCCCTCGTCCACGGCGTCGTGCTCAACGACGGCGAGGCGAAGATGCTGACGCATCGCAACAACCTGCTCGCCGCCGCCCAGGCGATTCTCGAACTCGGCCCGCGGTTCGTCGTCGTCAAGAAGGGCGAGCACGGCGCGATGCTCGTGACGCCGGAGGACACGTTCGTGCTGCCGGCCTTCCCGACGACGCGCGTCGTGGACCCGACCGGCGCAGGCGACAGTTTCGGCGGCGGCATGATGGGCTATCTGGCCGCCACGGAGCGGACGGACCGTTGGGGCCTGCGGTCGGCGTTGGCGGCGGGGACCTGCGTCGCGTCGATGACGATCGAGGACTTCTCCCTCAACGCCTTGCTGAAGGCCAGCAGGTCCCGGCTCGAAGCCCGACTCGCCGATTTCAAACTGATGCTGGCGTTCGATTGAGTCGCCGTGCGCAACTCGGGAGCGCAACCAACATGCGGACCTTCATCGCCGTCGAGTTTGATCGGGCCGTGAAGAAGCAGCTTGCCGACCTGCAGGCCCGGCTGAAGCCGCGCCTCGGCCAACTCAAATGGGTCGATCCCTACCAGATTCACCTGACGCTCAAGTTCCTGGGAGAAATCGACGACCGCCGCGCGCCGGAAATCGCCCAAGCCCTCGGCCGACTGTCCGAACAGTGCCAGCCGTTTGACATCAAAATCGAAGACGTCGGCACGTTTCCGCCCAGCGGAGGCGTCAAGGTCGTCTGGGTCGGCATCAAGGACGAAGCCGGCCTGCTGAGCCGTTGCCAGGCGGCGTGCGAGGACCTGATCGAGCCGTTGGGTTTTCCACGGGAGAATCGCCGCTTCTCGCCGCACCTGACGTTGGCACGGACGCGCGATTCGGCGAACAGCGCCGCGATCCGGTCCGTCTTGGGCGCGATGCCGCCGTTCCACGCCGGCGTTCAGGCCGTTGAAGGCGTGACGTTCTACCAATCCACGCTGACGCCCCGCGGGCCGATCTACAACGCCCTGAGCAAGCATCCGTTCGTCGCAGGTTGAAAGTCGACACGATCACGTCACGACCCGTGCGGCACGAGGCGGCGCCGGGAGGTCGGTCTTGCGGGGTGGCTTGGGGCATCGGGCAGCGCCGTCGACTGAAGTCCGAAACAGTCGCCCTGTCGCCTCGCTGCGGAGCGTTGTCGGTTCTCATCAGATCGGATTAG
>CAZERK010000631.1:0-2193 GCA_964514515.1 uncultured Planctomycetaceae bacterium | reverse complement strand
ACCGTGCAGCGTCCGCTCGTTCGTCCGGTGGACGGGCGAGACGTCGACGCGGGGAGACCGCTTGCTCACACGCGCGGCTCTGTTCGTCACCTCGCGACGGTTCGCGCACAAACACCGACCGCGACATCCAGAGGTTGTCCGCATGGAAACGCTCCTTTTTCGGAATGGGACATGGGCCGCCGGCTGCTACGCGCCGCCAAACCCCGGCGACCGATAACAAGTATACCAGAAGCGGGGTGCAATTCCAAGACGGCGCGTCTGGCTTTGGCTCCGCATGAGTCTTCCTCAACGGATCGGCCGTTGTCTCGGAACCGGCTGTCCGCGGCGCCTCCCGGACAGATGTTAGGGTCTCGCTGGAGCCATGATTTGGCGAGCTGAACGCGAGCGACGTCCTGGCTATTAGGCGTCATGTGACATTTCCTCGGCCACACAGGCGTCGCAGGGACGCTGGTTATGGGCGGTGGGCATGGTGGAAGATATCAACGCGGTCCGGTCTCAAACCGATGAAGCAGCGGGCGCCGTTTGATGGGTTGGGGGTCCCGGCGATCCGCACACATGCGGCTTGAGATTCGAGGGCTAAATCCCGAAGCGGCGGGGGTCCTGCAGGGTGGGCCGTCAGATTCGAGGGGCGACGCATGGACTCACGAACCGTGCAGGAACCACCCTCGAATTCCGTGTCTTCCGTGCGGACCGGTGGTGGAGGAGAAAGACCGCGTTCAAGACCCGCGTTCACGGGCCCCGTGCGCGATGGGTTGCTCGTCGGTCTGGCGCTGCTGTCGATCACGTCCCTTGCCACGTCACTCCTGTATCATCGAGTCGAAGGCGCGCTTCGAGAGGAGGTCCACGAACATCTTCTTCGGTTGACCCATGCCGCCGCCAGCCTCGTCGACGGCGACCTGCATCGCACACTTGTCTCACCCGACCAGTACGGGTCAGAGACGTACAACCGCATCCTGCGCCCGCTCCGCAAGCTTCTTCAGGCCACACCCGACACCAAGTACGTCTACACGGCCGTCTTGAGGAACGACAAAGTCTACTTCGGCGTGGATGCCGCCCTGCCGATCGACACGGACGGAGACGGTGTCATCGATCAGTCCGGTCTCTTCGAGGTGTACAACGACGCGGATCCGTGGTTGTACGTGGCGCTGCGTGAGAACCGGGCCGTGGTCACGCCGGAGCCGTACACGGACAAATGGGGCAGCTTCATCTCGGGATACGTGCCTTTCTACGACTCCGTCGGAGAGCAGATCGGCGTCGTCTGCGTCGACATCACGACGGCACACTATAAGCAGCGGGTGTCTGCCGTGCAGCACGCCGCCACGATCGCCATGATCCCGACCATGATCCTGAGTCTGCTGGGCGGATGGACGTGTTATTGGCTGCGCAGGGCCGAAGCCTATCGAACGGGACGGCAGCGCGCCCGCGCAGCGCGGAATCTGCGCCAGACCGAAGTCGTGACGGCGATCGCCACGTCGCCCGCCGTGGCCTCGGGCGACCTGTTCAGCCTTGCCCGCGATCTCACGGAGCAGGCGGCGGCGACCCTGGACGTCGAGCGCGTGGGCATCTGGCTGTTCGATCCTTCGGAGACAGAGCTGCGCTGCATCGATACGTACGAGGCGACGCGAGATCGGCATACGAGCGGCATGGTTCTTTGTGAGCAGGGGTTTCGAGCAGAGTTTGACGCCCTCAAAGCCTCCAAGTTCGTGGCGGTGGACGACGCGCTGACCGATCCGCGAACGGCGGGGTACGTCGAAACATACGTGAAGCCGCTGAACATCACCTCGGCGTTGGATGCGGTGATTTCTTCCTCGGGCCGGAACCTCGGCATCTTGTGCTTCGAGCACGTAAACCGCCCGCACCATTGGGAGGCGGACGAGATCACCTGTGCGTGCCGGCTCGCGGATCAGGTCGCGCTGGCCGTGGCGAATGGGCAGCGGCGTCAGGCGGAAAAGGCCATCCGAGACAGCGAAGAGCGGTTCCGTTTGGCGTGCCAGTCCATGACCGATGTGACATGGGAATGGAACATCGGCAACGGACGTATCACGTGGTTTGGCGACATCGATCGCCTGCTGGAGTACGACAAGGGAGAATTTCCCCGCACGATCGAAGCCTGGGAGGCCGCGCTCCACCCGGAGGATCGTGACCGCGTGATGTCGGCCCTGAACCGTCATCTCATGACGGGCGAACCGTATG
>CAZERK010000630.1:0-2196 GCA_964514515.1 uncultured Planctomycetaceae bacterium | reverse complement strand
GAACGCAAGAACGCCGACAAGCTGGTGCCCGAGGGCGTCGAGGGGCGGGTGCCGCCTCGGGGCCGGTTGGCCGACGTCGTCGATCAGTTGGTCGGCGGCGTGCGGGCGGGGGGGCTCGTCGGGGCTTATGGTGCGCCGGACGCGTGGCCGCCGCGGCGGGAGGGAGACGCACGATGACGACACCAAATAAGACTGAGCATGAAGACGGCGCCTCCTTGACGAAGACCGCCTTGAACGGGGGCCTGTCGGCGTTGTCGATGGCGTCCAGCGGCGCGCGGACCGGCGCCCGGCTGGCCGTCGGCACGCTGTTCGCCGGCTGCAACGTGCTGTTGGACTTGGGCGTCCGCGTGACGCGGAAGCTGCCCTTGGCGTCTGAAGGCGGGGTCCTGCGTTTGAAAACGGCGGAGGGCGAGATCGACGCGATCGCCCGGCCGGCTGCTCCCCCCGCTTCGGGCCCGGCGCCGATCGGATGGTGGCTGCCCGACGGCGAGGAGCCTCGGACGGGTGACGAGGCCTTGGCACAAGCGCTGACGGCCGTCTCTCGGAACCTCTACGTGGTAGACAGCAACGGCCAACCCGCCGTCGGCTTGGGCGGCCGGGCCGTGGTCGGGGCCGATACGGCAGGCGCCGATCAGAGCTTCCCGCTCAGGGCGTTCGCACCGGCTTTGCACCCGACGCAGTTGGGCGACCCGGCCTTTCGCGAGGCCTATGGGCTGCGCTACGCCTACGTGGCCGGAGACATGGCCAACGGCATCAGCTCGGAGCAGATGGTCGAAGCGATGGCCCGGTCGGGCCTATTGGGCTTCTTCGGGGCGGCGGGGCTGTCCGTGCAGCGCATCGAGGAGGCAATCGATCGGCTCCAGCGAAACTTGGGCGATCTGCCGTTCGGCATGAACCTGATCCATAACCCGAACGAGCCCGACCAGGAGGCGGCCGTCGCCGACCTGTACGTTCGCCGTCGCGTCCGGACGGTCAGCGCGGCGGCGTACTTGGACCTGACCTTGCCGTTGATCCGCTATCGTCTGCACGGCATCCATCGCGACGCGGACGGCCGCGTCGTTTGTCCCCATCGCGTGCTGGCGAAGGTCTCGCGCGTCGAGGTGGCGCGGAAGTTCATGGCGCCGCCGCCGCCGGCCTTCGTGGCGGAGCTTGTCCGCCGCGGCGCGCTGACGGCCGACCAAGCCGCGCTGGCCGCGTCGGTTCCGGTCGCCGGGGACTTGACGATCGAAGCCGACTCGGCAGGCCATACGGACAATCGCCCGGCCATCGCCCTGTTCCCGACGATGCTCGCGCTTCGCGACGAGATGCAGGCGCGGCACGCCTACGCCGAGCCGCTTCGCGTCGGAGCGGCCGGAGGCATCGCCACGCCGACCGGCGCCGCGGCCGCCTTCGCGATGGGCGCCGCCTACGTCCTGACCGGCTCGATCAACCAGGCGTGCGTCGAGGCCGGCACGTCCGCCGCGGTCCGCGAGATGCTCGCGCAGGCGACGCAGGCCGACACGATGATGGCGCCGGCGGCGGACATGTTCGAGATGGGCGTCAAGGTGCAGGTTCTGAAATGGGGGACCCTGTTCGGCGTGCGCGCCAAGAAGCTCTACGATCTCTACCGCTCGCACGCCGGCCTGGAGGATATTCCACCGGCCCAGCGCGCCCTGTTGGAACGAGACTACTTCCGATGCCCGCTCGATCAGGCTTGGCAGCAAACGCGGGCCTTCTGGCAGCAACGAGACGCGCGGCAGATCGCCCGTGCGGAACGAGACCCGAAACACCGGATGGCGCTCGTCTTTCGGGCGTACCTGGGACAGGCGTCGGACTGGGCGAACCGTGGCGAGCCTTCGCGCAAGGCGGACTATCAGGTTTGGTGCGGCCCGGCGATGGGCGCGTTCAACGAATGGACGCGCGGCTCGTTCCTGGAATCGCCGCAGCGGCGCGACGTCGTGACGGTCGCCTTGAACCTGCTTCTCGGTGCCGCGGTGATGACCCGAGCCAACTGGCTTCGGCAACAGGGCGTTGCGTTGGCGCCTTCGGCGGCTGCGTATCGGCCGTTGGAGCGGTCGGCGATTGAGTCGTTGCTGGGGTCGTGACGGGCGTGCCTGATTGAAGGAGCCGGTCTGTCGCGGCAGATCGGTTGCGGCGTATCAGCCATGGCGAGGCAGCAGGCTTCGGCTTTGCCAGGCCGACCCGGAGGGCAGTACG
>CAZERK010000629.1:0-2197 GCA_964514515.1 uncultured Planctomycetaceae bacterium | reverse complement strand
GACGTCGCCGGCGCGGCCCGATCGGAGAGTCCCTCGGAGCCGATCCTCTGCGCGTCCGCGCGAGCGCGGCGGCGGCGCAGCCGATAGGCATTGTCAATTCGGTTTCCTTACTCTTCTGGAGTCATGTATATGACCGGAAAAGCAATGCAACACGCGTTCGTCTGCGGGCTCGTGGTACTGGCGATGAGCCTCGGACAGAGCCGCGGCGATGACCGATGGCTGGCCTATCCAGGCACGGCTTCAGAGCGAACGCCGAACGCTGACGAACAAATGACCGCGGAGTCTTCGCAATCGTCAACGGTGGAGTCACCCGGGTGGCAGAAGCCGCTGCCCTTGAGCCTGGGGATCGAGTACACGCTGGTCAGCGACTACATCTTCCGCGGCGTCAACTTCTCCGAACACGCGGCGGAGGGCCGCGAGAAGCCCAACCACCAGTTGCTCACGGCGATGGCCCTGGACCTCGGCCCGCTGTGGGGCGCCAAGCCCGGACAGTGCGGAGAGGTCGGCTTCGACGTCTGGTTCGAATGGTATCCGGACCAGGACAAGCTGAACCCCAACACCGAGAGCAGCATCCAGGAGATCGACTACACGATCTGGTACGGCTACGACGTCGAGCCGCTCGCCACGTACGTGAAGGTCGGCTGGCTGGATTACGTGTTCCCGAATCTGGGTGACGTCGGCAACGACGACCGGACCAACGAATGGTTCATCAGCCTGGAGCACAACGACGCCTGGGCGTGGCGTTGGCTGGGATATCAAGGCGACGACGGCATCCTGAACCCCACGCTGGCGTTCTATCACGACATGCACCTGTCGGGCGGCACCTGGCTCGACCTGGGCATCAGCCACGGCTTCGAGCTGGCCAAGAACCTGACGTTTTCGCCAAGCTTCACGCTACACGTCGACGGGGGCTACTTGGGGCCCGTCCTGAGCCCCGACGACCACGACACGCGGATCGCCGGCATGACGTATGGCATGGACCTGACGTACGATCTGACGGAGTTGCTCCAACTACCGGATTGGGCGGGCACGATGAGCATTTACGGCTTCCTCGACTGGTTCGACCAGACGGGCCGACTGCGCCGCACGCTGCAAGTCGAGGACGAACTGTACGGCGGCGTGAAACTGGCCTGGAGCTGGTAACCCCACGCAAACGGTACAGCAGCCGCGCCCGCATCGACTCATGACAAAGGGGGCGATTCCGAGCGACTTGACTGACTCGGGCGTTGCGGTGGCCCGTCCAGCAATCGCTTCTCGGCGTGAACGCCCAGCGGACCCGCGCGATCCACAAAAGACGCGGGGGCCGTCCCCCCATACGGCCCCCATACGCCTGCGTATAACCGGGTATGATGATTGCGGCTGGCTCGCCGCCCGACGATCCTGCAAGGGCGCCAGCCAGCTTCGCACTCCGTGCGGCGTTCCGCTCATCGCGGGCCGATCCTCGACTTGGACGATATCGGTCCGGGTGCGCGGGCCTTGAGTTCAAAGTCCGTTATCACGCGAGAATTCCGGCGGGAGACGATCGAGCGGTAAAGGAACCTCCGCGAAGCCAGGGCACCGTTTCCGAACCGGGGCGACCGGTTGCAACCCGGCCGTCGAGAAACCTGCCGCGGCCCCAACCCAAGCGCCGGGACGCGATTGCAAAGGGAGCACGCAGGTGGCGGCGGAAGAAGTCGGACGAGTCCTGGCCATCGCCGTGTGGGACGCCGCCAACGGCCGCACGAGAAACCTCTCCCGCGCGGTCGCGATCCAGGACGGAGGCTTGGCAGGCGACGCCGGGCCGGCTTCAGGCGCGGGTGTCACGCTCCTGGCATCACGTCAATGGCAGGCGGTCATGCGCGCCCTCGGAACGGTCCTGCTGTGGCACGCCCGGCGGGCGAACATCCTCGTGGATTGCCCCGAGTTGCGATCCCTGATCGGCAAGACCGTCCACGTCGGCGCCGCGTCGATCCGCATCGAAGGCGAGGCCGCCCCGGAGCCGTGGCTGAACGATGAGCGGCCGGGACTCCTGGAGGCGCTGCGGTTCGACGGCGCGGCCGGCGTGCGCGGTCGGGTACTTGTCGGCGGCACGATCTCCGTGGGCGATTCGGTGACGGTCAGCGAGCCGACCGAGACTCGTCGTCCGGCCCTGTTCCTGGAGCAACCGCCGCGAGCCGCCGAGGCAGGCGGCAGGGATTGAGTCCCCCTCAAACCTCCG
>CAZERK010000628.1:0-2215 GCA_964514515.1 uncultured Planctomycetaceae bacterium | reverse complement strand
GGACGGGACCATCCGCGGCGAGATCAGGCCTTGGGCCGAGAGCAAAATCGACGCCTGCGATCGCGGCGTCTCCCTGTCGGCCTGATCGACTGTTCGGCATTCCACGCTGACCTCATACAACGCCTCGCTGCGCCGAGGCTTGGCCGTCAAGAAGCGCAACAGGAGCGAGGCGTCGCGGAGGACGACGCCTCGGAGAATTCGCAGGCCGTCGAGCCCCACGAAGTTCAGGCCGGGATTGGCATGCAGGGCCGCGTGACCGAGCCATTCCAATAGAAGCGCCGCAGGCAGGACGGGGTGGCCGTCCAGCACGTGCGACCTTAGAAACGGGTGCCGTTCCAGGTCGAGCCGTCGCTCGAAAGCTGGAGCCAACTCCGCCTTCTGGCACGGCGAAGCGTGGCGTTGCTGCGTCCCCGTTTGACCAAGGCGTGCCTCGGCGGAGGAGCACGGGCTTGCCGTGGCGGAGGCGTAGGCCCGCGGTTCTCCTGAGGCAGCGATCGTCGAGCAGACTTCTTTCTGAGAGGGAAGAGAAGGAGAAGGAGCGACGACGCCGAGCGCGGAGAGACGAGACGCCGCCCCATCCGCGCCAGCAGGATGCTGCAGGTCCCCCGCTGGACCGTTCGCAGCCTCGTTGTCGATGGCTCCGCGCGAGGCAAGACGCACTTCTGACGAGTCTTGCAGCATTCCGTACGATCGGGGCGTCGCCGAAGAAGCGTCTCGCGTAGAGAACGAAGCGGGCGAACGGGCCGGACCGCCCCCTATCGAAACGGTGGGAGACGGCGACGAAGCAATCCAGGCGCCGATGATGACCTCCACGGACGCCCGCTCGCCGGCGCGCAATTCCTCGACGAACCGTCGGGCGCCGGATTCGAGGTCAATCAAGCCGATGCCGCGGCGCAGGAACTCCCGTCTCAGCGACGGGCCGACCATGCCGCTGTCCCAAGGACCCCAGTTGAGGGAGACGACGCGGCACGAAGGCAGCGCAGCCGCCAAGCGCTGAGCCGACTTGTTGAGGACTTCGTTGGCGGCTGCGTAGTCGATTTGGCCGACGTTTCCGCAGCGGCCGGCCACGGACGAGAACAACGCGATGAACTCGAGGGAATCCGCAGAAAGGGACTCCAGCAGATTGCGAAGGCCGGCGACCTTCGTATCGAAGACCGCGGCGAACTGCTGGGCCGTCTTGTCCTCGATTCGGCGGTCCGCCAGCAGGCCCGCGCCATGAACGAGCCCGCGAATCGGACCGAGCGAGCGGCGAACCTCGTCGAGCACCGTGCGGACCGCGGCGCCGTCGCGCAGGTCTGCGCGGCGATATTCGACGCGGGCGCCGGTTGTCGCGAGCCGCTGGAGATTGCGGCGGATTTCCCGATCCGCCATCCTCCGCCCAACGGCCGCCTGCAATTCGACGGGCGTCGGCCTGGAACGGCCTGCGAAATCGTGCTCCAGCACGGCCTGCTGAATCGCGGTCTCGTCGGCCAGTTCCGCAAGCCAGCCAGGCTCATCGTCGGGCAAGGATGATCGGCCCAGCAGCACGAGCGTCGGCCGGCTGTCGCGGGCCAACGCCAACGCAGCCTCGGCTGTCACGCCTCGGGCGCCGCCGGTCACGACAACAACGTCGCTCTGTCTGAGCAAGGGGGCGGCGACTCGTCTCTCGCCGCTTTCGGCGCGTGCCTCTCGGACCTCCGCCCGAAGGCCGCGGCGGGTCGTGCCATCCAGACCGATTTCGATGGCCTCAACCGTGGCGAATTCGTAGCGAGGCGTGTTCGCTGCGGCGCATTCATGCCGTGGCGCACCCGTAGCAACGCATTCGTTCAGAGGCGAGCCCGCAGCGGCGCCTTCGATCAGAAACGCGTCGGCCGATGCGCATTCTCGCAGGAGCACATCAGCAACGGCGCCGGCGTCGTTCCAGGAAGGCGCCACATCGATGGCGCGGCACCGGACGCCGGGCCACTCCAATGCGGCCGTCTTGACCAGACCAGCCAGCGCGCCCTGAACGGGATCGAACGGGCCGCCCAACAGGCCGAAGCCCCCGTCCATGCGGGAGACGGCGACCAGCAAGGCGCCGCCTGCGGAAGCAGCCGTCCTCAAGGACGACGCGGCCTTCTGGATCAACGCGAAGGCGGCTTTGGAGAACTCCTCCGATGCCGCGGACCAGATGACGCCGGGCAACTCCGTCGCAGCGCCGAGCACAATCAGGCCGCCGATCGCCTCGCCCGCGAGC
>CAZERK010000627.1:0-2242 GCA_964514515.1 uncultured Planctomycetaceae bacterium | reverse complement strand
AACGTCTGCTGCGTTAGCTGAGCCTGGATTGCGGGAGCGCGGGATAGGGTATCGCCGAACGGCACTGGCGCGATCAAGGTGCAGGCGCACCTCGTCCTCATGGCGGCGACTCCTCCACCGGCAGAAGGGGATGAGAAGGTAGAGCGGTCGGTTCGCGGGGGCGAGTTCCAAATCGATACGTCGGTGCTCGTTCAGAGGGGTGATTGGGTCGTCATCGGAAGCGCGCCGGCCGGCTGGTCGTCGGGCCAGTCCGCCATCCTCGCCATGCAGGTGAAGCCCTGATTGTCGCTCCACGACGCTGGCCCGCCGCGCCCTCAGCCTGGCAGGGCGCCGCAAGATTCACCCGACGGGCGTCTTGCCCTGCTCGGCGCCATCGAGAACGTGGCCGCGAACGGTCCAACTCGAGTCTTGCAGCATCCTGCCGAATCGCGGGGCGGTTGGATCGCGATGCCGTCATTCTGTAGCCCTGCATCGGAAGGAAAGCCCACGGAGTTCGCACAGAGACGCCGCGGGCGTTGCCTTATGGCGTCTGACAAAACGGGGACCGGCACCTCAGCCCTCTCGCATTTCGTGGCGATTGACGCCATCGCCGGGATTCCGTCCCTGTCTTGTCAGACGGTTTTGTTCTGCTCCGAATGCCGCGTTGTTGACAAACGCCGCGAAAGACCGGCGAGCGAGGCGGTGCGGAAGGCGGTTTTGCGGCCGGCGTCTGTCGCGGCTAGAATACCGACCTGGTTCGCTCTTGCTTCGCGGGGGCGAGTCGAAGGACGGACGGCGGTCAACCGGGTGCGCCCCCGCAAGCAGCAGCCCACTCCTGTATTGGTGGTTTGATTCAAGGGCAGGAGTTGTATCGGCTTGGCGTGCTTGACGCAGCTTGTTGTGGGGGATAAAGGGTGTCGGTCGGTTGTCCGCGTTTGCCGACGACCGGCGCAGGACACATAGATGCATTGAGGAACGCGAGTTATGAGTACGACGTACCACGAACCTGCAGCGGAATTACCGCCGCACGTGCGCAACGTTCACCGCGCGCTGACCAGCCTGATCGAGGAATTGGAGGCGGTCGATTGGTACAACCAACGCGTTGCCGTCACGGACGATGAGGAACTCAAGGCGGTGCTGGCACACAATCGCGACGAGGAAATCGAGCACGCGGCCATGACGTTGGAATGGCTGCGCCGGCAGATGCCGAAGTTCGACGAGGAACTGCGGACGTACCTGTTCACGTCCGCTCCCATTGCCGAAGTCGAGGAGAGCGGCGAAGGTTCCTCGGCGGCGCATGGGGCCGGCGTTGCGGCTGCCGGCAGTCTGGGCATCGGCAAGTTTGCGAAAGAGGGTTAGACGATGACTGATTGGCTCCGTCGTTCACTCGCGCCGTTGGCTCCTGAAGCCTGGCAAGAGATTGACGAAACTGCGATTCGAATTCTCAAAGATGGGTTGAGCGCACGAACGCTCGTCGACGTCAGCGGCCCGCACGGTTTCGCGATGGGCGCGGTCAACCTCGGCCACCTGGAGATTGCCAAGGAAAAGGCGCCGGGCAACGTGCCCTGGGGAATTCGTCAGACGCTGCCGCTGGTCGAGCTGCGTCTTCCGTTCAAGCTCACACAGATGGAGCTGGACAACATCTCTCGTGGCTGCAAGGACGCCGATCTGGCCGCCCTGGAAGATGCAGCCGGTCGGCTGGTTCTGTTCGAGGAAACCGCGCTGTATAAGGGGTTCCCCGCAGGTCACATCGAGGGCGTGCTCAAGGCGTCGAGCCATAAGCCGATCCGGCTGCCGGCCGATCCCGAGCAGTATGCTGAGGCCGTGGCGGAAGGGATCAAGACGCTTGATTCGGCCGGTGTGTGCGGACCGTACGCGCTTGTGCTCGGCGTGGAGCCTTACTACACGCTCATGCACGCCGGTCGGGGAGGCTATCCGCCTCGCCGCATCATGCGCGACCTCGTGTCGGGCGGCATCCTGCGAAGCGTGGCTCTGGATGGAGGCGTGCTGATCGCGACCCGCGGTGGGGATTTCGAGCTCACGATCGGCCAGGACATCTCGATCGGGTACACGAGCCACGATCGCGACTCCGTGGAACTCTATCTCGTCGAGTCGTTCACGTTTCGGTCGTTGCAGCCGGCGGCTGCGATTGAGCTCAAGCTGGCGTCGTAGGAGGGCGTTCGGGGAACGCACGCTTCGGGCGTGCAGAGCTCCCTGCGCGTGCCGCCTCGCCCGCGCCGGGGCCTCGGCTGGCTTCTGGGTG
>CAZERK010000626.1:0-2244 GCA_964514515.1 uncultured Planctomycetaceae bacterium | reverse complement strand
GCTCGGCGGTCTTTCTCCAGTGCCCCGACCTCGGACTTGTCATCGTCGACGAGGAGCACGACGGCTCGTACAAGGAGCACAGCACGCCGCGCTACAACGCACGAAGGATTGCCCTGTTCAGGAGCCGGAGCGAGGGGGCGGCGCTGGTCATGGGATCTGCAACCCCCTCGGTGGAATCGCTCTATTCGGCAGAGAGGGGGCTCCTGAAGCTGCACACGCTCGAGGCTCGGTTCGGCGGGGCGTCCTTCCCCTCGGTGGAGGTCGTGCGCATCCATCCCGGGGCGCTGCCGCAGATGCTCTCTCCTGTTCTGAAGCTTCACAGCAAGCGCGCGATCGATGCGGGAAAACAGGCCATCTATCTCCTGCACCGGCGGGGCGTAGCGCCCGTCGTCCGGGGCGCCCGTTGCGGAGAGGCCGTGCCCTGCCCGAACTGCCGCATCGGGATGAACTATCACCGCGACGGCAGCGTGCGCTGCCACTGGTGCGGCCTCAAGAAGAGGGCGCCCGAGCGCTGCCCCTCCTGCTCCTCGGAGGATCTCGTGAAGATCGGCTCGGGAACACAGCGCGTCGAGGAGCTTGTTGCCGCGGAATTCCGGGGCGCGCGGATCTTCCGGCTCGACCAGGACAGCTCGCGAAAGAAAAACGCCTCCTTCGATCTCGTGGAGAGGATGAATGACGGGCAGATCGACATACTCCTCGGGACCCAGATGGTCGCCAAGGGCTTCGATTTCAAAAACGTCACGGTGGTGGGGGTTCTTCTTGCCGACATCGGCCTGAACCATCAGGGAAGGTTGCATCTGGCCAAGGTGCTGGTCGATGCGGCCAAGGAAGCGGGCGCCGACGCCGTCAAATTCCAGAAGCGCAAGCTTTCTTCTCTCTATCATGCCGAGTATCTGGACAATCCCAACCTCGGCGAGCAAGGTTTGGGCTATCTGCTGCCGATTCTGCGCGAATTCGAACTGAGCGACGACGATTTCCGCGAGATCATCGCCTACTGCCGCGAGATCGACCTCACCTTCCTTTGCTCGCCGTGGGATCGGCCTTCGGTCGATTTTCTTGAAAGCGAAAATTTGCCCGCCTACAAGATCGCCTCGGCCGACCTGACCAACTTTCACCTGCTTGAATACGTCGCCGCGACGAACAAGCCGATGATCTGCTCCACCGGCATGAGCACCCTGACGGAAATCGACCGCTCCGTTGCCTTTCTGCGGGAACAACAGGCCGACTTTGCCCTGCTGCATTGCAACAGCACTTACCCGGCGCCCTTCCACAACATCAACCTGAATTTCATGAAGACGCTCGCCGACCGCTACGGCGTGCCCGTCGGTTACAGCGGCCACGAAAAAGGCATCGCCGTCTCCGAAGCCGCCGTCGCCATGGGCGCGACGATCATCGAGCGCCATTTCACCATCGACCGCACGCTGCGCGGCCCCGACCACGCCGCCAGTCTCGAGGTGCCCGGCTTCCGCAAGCTCGTGCGCGACATCCGCAACGTCGAAAAGGCCATGGGCTCGGCCCACAAATGGGTCAGCCGCGGCGAAATCATGAACCGCGAATCCCTGAGCAAATCGCTGGTTGCCGCCCGCGACATTGCCGGCGGCCAAACCATCGCCCGCGACGACGTCACCGTCCGCAGCCCGGCCCGCGGTGTCTCGCCCCAGCGCCTGTACAATCTGGTGGGCAACCCGGCCAAACGGCCCATCGCCGCCGGCGAGTACTTCCGCGAAGAGGACTTCGCCGTCGATTTTCTCACCGAGCGCCGCGTCGAATCCACCCTCAAATGGGGCATCCCGACGCGTTTTTCCGACATCGCACACCTCTTTCACCCCGACTTGTTCTTTTACGAATTCCACCTGACCGACGGCGACTTGCAGGACGGTCTGGGGGAGCTGCCCGATTACGACGCCTACGCCACCATGCACGCCCCCGAATACTGGCGCGACGACCTGCTCGACCTCTGTTCGCCCAGTCCCCGGGTGCGCCAGATCACCATCGACACCGGCAACCGCGCCCTCGACATTGCCCGGGCGCTGAAGGCAAAGTTCGCGAAGATCGGCAACGCGCCGATCATGACCGTCGTCCATCCCGGCGGCATGACGCTGGAGATCGAGCCGATCGATCCGCGCCGCCTTTACGACAATCTGAAGGCCTCGGTCGCCTCGCTGAATACCGAGGGTGTTGATCTGTTGCTGGAAAACATGCCCCCGCTGCCCTGGTACTTCGGCGGTCAGTGGCAACATCACG
>CAZERK010000625.1:0-2247 GCA_964514515.1 uncultured Planctomycetaceae bacterium | reverse complement strand
GAACTCGTCGATCACGATGAGCCCGCAATCCTGCTTGCCCGCCTCGACAATCGCCCTTCTACCGCGGTCGATCCCCGATTGGAGCAACAGCCAACACCCGATTTCGACGTGCTTGCCGGCCGAGGCGCAGCTCGTCTCGCAACACGGGGGCCGACCTGAGGTTCTTGCGCCCGTGTCCTTGCGGACAGCGAGCGGAAAGGCTTCGCGCGTCAGGCAGTCCCAGCCTTCGTAGCCGATCTTCTCGCCGTCTTGCCAGACGGATCGACTCAGCAGCCCGCCGATGCGCACGGCCTCGCGAGGCGCGCCCTCGGTCGCCATCGCGACGGCTCGGTCGACCAGCGTCGTCTTGCCCCCGCCGATCGGCCCCGCGAGCGCCCAACTGCTCGTCGGCGATGACGTGATGATGCGCAGCAGTTCGGTCGGATCGCGTACGCAATGCAGAGAAGGCCTTGCGGGAGGCCTGGTTTGAGCGGGATTCTCGCATTCGTCTCTAGCGGACATGGAGAAACGTCACGATTGCGAGGCAGGCGACCGTCACCGCCAGGCTCGCCGGAGCAACGACCGGCCGTCGTCGAGCGTCCGGGGTCAGCACGAGTCGCTGCAAGGCGTGCCCAACGCGAAAGCCCAGCGGCGCGGCGAAGGCTGCGATGGATACGGCGACAGGCAAGCCCCTGATCGCGAGCGGCATGCCGTCCGAGGCGCGGCAGACGGGACTGCCCGTGACCCAACCTGCCGGGAGGAACAGGACAATTGCGGCGACCGCCGTCATCGCTCCCGCCAAGGCGCCGACCCAGAGCGAGTCCTTCGTGCCCGGTCGCGCCAGCAGCATGACCACGAAGAACGCCGCTGCGATCGCGAAGTATGCGAAGACAGGATTGAGGATCGTCCCTCCAAGAGGCGAATGCCCGACGAGCACGCCGCCGTACACGCGGAACAGCCCGGCGATGACCGGCAGGAGCCAAATCGTCCGAAGACGGCCCGCCAGCACGGATGACGATGCGAAGAAGAAGATGGAAACACCGGTCAGGATGGACCCGCTGTACGATACGGCACACGTTCGCAGCGCGATGCCCCCGGCCGCCTCGACCGTGCCCCACGTGCATGCGAGCACAAAGATGGGCCAGAGGCAGCGGGCAGGGGAAGCAGGCGATGTACTTGTCTCGATCATGACTGACTCCTGGCTCCCGGTGCATCGTGGGATGGACAAGGCGCGGCCATCGCGGCTTGGATAGGATCGCTTTTTTGCGTTCGATGCACGCGAGCTAGCGCATAGTCTATCAAACAAAGAGCGGTGGCGCAAGGAGCCCTTCGATTGGATGTTGACCGGTGGCGGCCTTGCGGACGGAAGACTGGCAGCGGCCTTCGGGAGACGCGGCAGCGCGCGGTCAGAGCGACAGATGCAGCGTCGTGCCTTGCGCGGCGGGCTTGCAGGCCACGATCGTGAAGTCCTCGCGGTAGAGGACGCGCTCGTGTTGGACGTCTACGGTGACACGATCGCCAGGAGTCGGCTGGATTTCCATCCCCGACACGACGCACATACCGCTGTATCCGAGATCGGAGCAGATGACGGGATGCTCCGTGCCGCGGATGTGAAGCGTACCGGGCAGGTCGCAGCGGAACCGCAGCGCCGAGCGGCGATCGTTGATCGTCCGCGCGGCAGGCACGGTTCGGTCTACGACGGGATCGATCAACTCGCGGAGCGGACGAGCCTCAGAAAGCCTGGTCTTTGCCGTCGCACGTGGGCTCATCGTTGAGTCTCCTGAACCTGGGCGTCAGTCGCGGCGTCTGTCGCGTGCTGACAGGTCCGTCGGTCCAAGGCCCGCTTCGCACGCAGTCGCTGGAGCGAGTCTCGGCTCAGAACTCCCGTTGCCTGGTACTCTTATCGGCGCGAACGCGCGGCGGATTCAATGAGGATACCTCGGATATCGAGAATAGCCGTCGATCGCACGCGCTCGCTATGCCGGCTTCGTCAGGTTCGTCGCCAAGTCTCAGCCCGATAAACGGCATGTTCGTGGGGGCATAGCATACAACGAGTCGCGGGCAACGTCGCGGTTGGGGGCAGGACCGGACGCGCGCGGGGTGGCGTCAAGGCAAGCGCATTCTCGCATTCGCCCGAATCACCGTGCGCGATCGTGCGACGCAGGCAGTAGCGGCCCCGCGCCCCCCCCGCCCGCCCCGGGCCCCGCCCCCCGGCCACTATACCGCCCCCCCGGAGGGCGCCCGCGACCCCCCCCCCCCCCGAGTGCC
>CAZERK010000624.1:0-2253 GCA_964514515.1 uncultured Planctomycetaceae bacterium | reverse complement strand
GCGGCCCCTCGGGGCGCGCCAACGGGCCCGTCCCGCCGGCTTCGAACATCACGTTCGACAGCCAGGTGCGCTATTTCGGCCAGGCGCCGAAGCCTTTGTGCTGGATGGCCATGCCGGACTTCTGGGGCCCGACGTGGGGGACGCCGCCGGTCCAGCCGTCGATTGACCTGCTGGACCTGCTCCGTGGCGACCCGAGGCGTCCCGCCCTGCCGGAGCTTCCTTAGCTCCCGGCGAGAGAAGGGAGCGCGGGGCGCTTGAGCAAAGTAGAAGCAGATCGCCCGCCCCTCCGGCCCGCCGCAAGGAAGCGATTCGCCCGGCGACTTCGGCGGAAGATGTGCTGCAGCCTGAGAACACTGCCGTCGTCAGGAGGATTCGCGCGGCGACCGCGGCCGGTCCAACGGCGCGAAGTCTGATGCGACCGCGCGGCGCCCGGCCTCGCCATGCACGCACGTTCCTGCCGATCGCATCCTGCTGTCGGCGTTGTATCAACACGCGCATTGAAGGCGGTTTCGGCCGTTTCACCATCCGCACACGAGCAAGCCGCGCTGCGGCTGCCGGAAGTCGCGTTTTCTTCGAAGCTTGACGCTCGGGCGCCGCCCGCTGATGCGATTCGCGTGTGCCGTTGCGGCAAGCCCGAAGGACGGCGGACGCCGCACGAACGTCCCCGACGATCCCCGTTGAGCGGCGCTCGAAGATCGCCTTAGAATCGCCGGCGATGAAACAAAGGAACCCGGTTCTCGACTACCTCGCCTACCTCGCCGTCCGGCTCGTCTGGTTGGGCTTCTCCATCCCGTCGATCGATACGTCGCTACGCCTCATGCGCGGCATCGGTTCGCTCTGGTATGTCCTGCCGCATGCCCTGCCGGAGACGCGCGTCCCGCGGTGGCTGGCGAGGCTGCCGCTGCTCGGCTGGACGGCCACGCTCTCGATCGCCTCGAACAAGCTCCTGGGCAAGTTCCGCGAGCATCGCAACCGAGCCGAGCGGCACGTTCGCATGGCCCTGCCGGAACTGAGCGACGCGCAGGTCGCACGAATCGTCCGCGGCTCGATGCAGCAGCTCGCCATGCTCGCCGTCGAGGTGCTGCTGACGCCCCGATTGATCACGCGCTGGAGCTGGGCTCGGCACGTCAACCTGGGCCGACTCGATGAGGCCATCCGCGCCCTGCTCACGAGCCGCGGCTGCATCATGGTGACGGGGCATTTCGGCAATTGGGAAGTCCTCGGCTATTCCCTCGCGATGCTGGGCTTCGATCTCGTGGCGGTGATGCGCCCGTTGGACAACGAGTACCTCAACCGCTTCCTCCTCGACCGCCGAGAGCGCAGCGGGCTGACCTTGCTCTACAAGAAGGGCGCCACGCGCAACGCGCCGGACGTGCTCGAAGCCGGCGGGGCGCTCTGCTTCATCGCCGACCAAAACGCCGGCAGCAAGGGCCTGTTCGTGGACTTCTTCGGCTGCAAGGCTTCGACGTACAAGTCCATCGGCCTGCTGGCCATGCAGTACCAGGCGCCGATCATCGTCGGCTGCGCGCTGCGGACCGGCCGGGGCTTCCATTACGAACTGACCGTCAACCGCGTCATCCATCCGCACGAGTGGCGGGACAAGCCTGACGAGCTGCATTGGATCACGGAGGAATACACGCGAGCGATCGAATCGCTCGTGCGCACGGCCCCCGAGCAGTACCTCTGGATCCATCGCCGATGGAAGTCGCGCCCGCGCAACGAATCGCCGGATCAGGCCCCTCCAATCTGACGCTGCCGGCGTCGGCTTCGGGAAGCACGCAGCGCCAGTCTCCGCCAAGAGGAGTTGCATGGGCGTCGCGCGGTCTCCAGCCCCGCTGGATCAGTCGAGGCTCACGCGGCCGCAGGGCCATTCGATGAGGACGCGGTCGCGGCGAACGTCAACCTGCCCGCCGGGGAAGCTCACGTAGACGCGGTCCTTGTCCACGTTCACCTCCGCCCCAGGCACGTCGATGGCCACGTTGCAGCTCGACGCCGCGGCGCCCACCGCCAGCCCGAACGTCATCGCCAACATGAGCAGCCTGTTGATCCATCGGCTTGGATACATGGTCCGCCCTCCGGCAAGAAAGGTCCCGGCTCCCAAGCGAGGCGCCCATAGCGTAGGTTCAACGCGCCGGGCGATGCAAGCGGTTTCAGGGTCGTCTGCTGTGCTACGGCGGCCGTGACGCTCTGCGGTACCGCCCCAACCACATGTCGCGTCCTCCCGCCGCCGATAAGACATGCGATGACGCGACA
>CAZERK010000623.1:0-2260 GCA_964514515.1 uncultured Planctomycetaceae bacterium | reverse complement strand
GCAGCAGACGTCGACGAACTGGCCGGGGCGGAGGCGGCTCAGCAGAAGTCGGTTGGACTCGAGACGGTCGTCTCGATGACGCCTTGCTTGCAGCAGCACGGCGCTGTCGACCTCGGGCGCCTGGCCTTGATGACGAGCGACGCACGTGCCGCCGTCGACGGCGTCAACCAGCACGCGCATGACCTGTCCTGCGCGTGACGCCGCCTTCGCAAAGGCGATCTCCTGCTGGGTCCGCATCAACTCGTCGAGGCGGGCTTCGATGGCCGCTGTCGGCAGCTTCTGACGGATGCGATAGGCCGGCGTCTCGGGTTCGTCGGAATAGGCGAACGCGCCCAGGGCGTCGAAGCCGAAATCGCGGACGAATCGGACGAGTTCCTCGAACGCGGCCTCCGTCTCGCCAGGAAAGCCGACGATAAACGTCGTGCGAATCGACACGCCCGGAATTCGGGAACGCAGCTTGTCGAGGAGTTGCTCCGTCTGCCTTCTCGTGACGCGGCGGCGCATCGCCTTGAGCACCTTGTCGTTGACGTGCTGCAAGGGGAGGTCGACGTACTTGACGACGTGCTCGCAATCTGCGATGGCCGCGATCATCTCGTCCGTGAGCGCCGGCGGATAGGCGTACATCAATCGAATCCAGGCTGCTCCGCTTTGTCGGTCGAGTCGCCGCAGCAGTTCCGCGAGCCCTGGCCCATCGGCGAAGTCTCGACCGTAGTTCGTCGTGTCCTGCCCGATGAGGACCAGCTCGACGGCGCCGTCGGCGACCAGTTCGCGGGCTTCCGCCAGGATTTCCGGCGGCGTCTTGCTGTGCAGGGGGCCGCGGATGGAGGGGATCGTGCAGAAGGTGCATTTCTGGCTGCACCCTTCGCTGATTCGGAGGTAGGCGTAGTGCGCGGGCGTCAGCCGGAGCCGAGCCCGATCGATGCGGTTGCCGCCGGTCCATGACGACGGGTCGAACGGCCCCACGCACAGCTTGGGCCCGGCCGCCGGGTCTGGCACGCCGAGGCTCGCGGCGACTCCTGCCTTCGCATTGGAGGGCGTTTCCGGACAGGACGGGCGGGTGGGCGGGCTGGCAGTCGGCCGGGCTGACCGTCCCCGCGTCTTCTTTCGAGGCGTCGCGGGTTGCTTCCCTGGATGCTCCCCTGCGAGCCGCCTCTCTTGAGGCCTGCCGGAGGGCCGCTCTTCTCGATGTTTCCCGGCAAGGCGCGCTCCGATGACTGCCTTGACGAGATCGGCGCGATGGTGGACGCCGACGAGAGCGTCAATCTCCGGGATCTGCTGTAGAAGATGCTCGCCGTCGCGCTGGACGAGGCAGCCGGCGACGACAATCCGACCAATCTCGCCGCAGCGCTTTCGGGCGACTGCATCGCGGATCACGTCGAGCGCCTCCTCTCGGCTGGCGGCGAGAAACCCGCAGGTATTGACGACCAGCACGTCGGCCGGCATCCCGTCGCCGACGATCGGGCAGCCGGCCTCCGCAAGCAGACCGAGCATCTTCTCGGAATCGACGAGGTTTTTCGGGCACCCGAGCGAGACGAACGTGACGGCCGGCTTGGGAGCTGTCTCGCGACCGCCTGCTCGCGGCGTCGCCCGGACGGAAGTCCGGGGCTCCTTGGCGTTCTGATGCGGCTTCTTTGTCAAAGCGATGAGACCTCCGAGAGGGTCCCGATCCGGGGCGTCTCCTGACCAGCGGTTGCCCGCCTCGTCGCTGACACCTCGACGGCCAGACTCCGTGCCGAGGGCACGAGGCCTGTACAGCAGCTCGCAGCGTCATCGCGAAGAATGCACCAAGTCGAGACGCCGAGCCTATGGATTCTATCGTTGCGGGCACCGTCTTGCGAAAAACCCATGGCTGCGATGAGCCGTTACGGGCTTCTGCGGCGCGTGATCGTTGCCTATTGCTGATTGCGTCGAGACAGCCTGGGATTGCCTGGCACGGCTCTTCCCCGTCTGTTTACCTCGTCCGACCTGGCTCCTATTATTTTGTATTGGAGCGTTTCCCGCGTCTGCTCCGAATCGTCACGCTACGGCGTCCTGGTTTCGCAAACCTGTCCTGCGGGACGCTCGCCAGGAGGTGCGACATGATCCGCCTCGAACGGATTCTGCACCCGACGGATTTCTCCGAACTATCGCTGCACGCCCTGGGGTACGCCCGCTCCTTCGCGGAGGCGTATGCCGCGGAGTTGCACGTCGTCCACGTCGTCGATGAGGCGTGCCAATATTGGATGGCCGTCGGCCCCAGCGGCGTGCCCGTGGGGCCACC
>CAZERK010000622.1:0-2265 GCA_964514515.1 uncultured Planctomycetaceae bacterium | reverse complement strand
GGAGACCAGCTATGGCCAGTCAAGCGTGAAGTCTGAGATTTCATGAAGTTTGCTCTTTGACAAGTGAAGATTTCTCAGGGATTGGGGACCGGCGGACGGGGCTGGTAGTCGCGGCGGTCCGTCAGGATGCGCCAGGCGACGCGGCAGATCTTGGCGGCGACGGCGGTCACCGCCGCAAGGTGGTGCATGCCCTCGCGGCGTTTACGCAACCAATAGTCACGCAGCTCGCCGTCGCGCTGCAACGTGCTCAGCGCCATGCCCCAAAGCGTGCGGCGCAGGTGCGGCGAGCCGCGTTTGCTGATTCCGCGACGGGGCGCCTCGTACTCGCCGGTCTGGAAGACGGTCGGTTCGAGGCCGGCGAAGGCCACCAGTTGTCCCGGCGACTGGAAGGTCTCGATCGGGTCGATCTCGCCGAAGAGGCCGGCGCCCTTGATCGCGTCGGCTCCCGGCAAGGTCAGGACATACGCCGGCAGCCGGTCGGCCAAGGCAATGATCTCCGCTTCGAGTTCGCTGCGGAGCAAGCGGAGCTGTTCCAGGTGCGTCAGGATGGATCGGATGCTGATCCGAGTTCCTTCCAACCCGCGCTGCATGCCCACCGAGTCCCGCGCTGCCTGGCGGATTTGTTCCGCTTTGGTTTGGCCGTACTTGCCGCGTGACGTGCGGCGAATCAACTCGGTGAGTTCGTCCGCATCCAACGTTAGCACGTCTGTCGGCGTGGGCGCGGCTTTCAGCAACTGGCGCCCGGTCTTGCAGAACGGCGCGGCGAAGAACGTGTCGAACTCCGGCCAGATCGGATGTACGCGTGACCGGAGCAGGTTCTGGAGCCGGACGTCCTGCAAGACGAAGGCATAGCGCAAACGCGTCAGTTGCCGGCAGGACATGGCCAGCTCGCCGGGCACCAGCGCCGGCCGGTAGTCGCCACTCTTGAGCAGGCTGGCGATGTGACCGGCGTCGATCTTGTCGGTCTTGCTGCGCCGGATGCCCTTCTTGGCCTGCTGGGCGGTCTGGATCGGGTTGAGCACCACGACCCGGAAGCCCTGGCGGACCAGGAAGTCGTGCAGGCTGTACCAATAGTGTCCGGTGGCCTCCATGCCGATCATCACCTGCTCAGGACCGCCGGCGTCTTGCAGGCGCGCCCGCAGAGTCTGAAAGCCCTCCTGGTTGTTGTTGAACGACCGGCCGGGCGCGACGAGCCGGCCGTCGCGGTCGAGGATGCAGGCCACGTGCGTACGTTTGGCGACATCGATGCCGCAGAGGTGCGCGTAGCGCTGCTGTATGGGTGTTGCGCTTCGTATTCGCTTCATCGCAGCTTCCTCGCGCGTTGTCGATCGGGGTGACCTGGCGACTGCTCAGCCCGCAACCTCATGCGTGATGCGGAGCGTCTTCGCCGGCAGGCGAAGCTCCAACCAGCTCATTGGCGGCCGTCTGAGTCAGGCCAGGGCGCAGCGGTCTCCATGACGGGGCTGGAACCCCAAGGTCTGAATCGCTGCCGTTGCCCTGATCGGGGATCGCGGCCCGGCACTACGAGCGTGCCCAGGCCACAGGATCGATCGTTCGCTCCGCCGGTCCATGGCCCGCTGTGCCGCTACGCGAGCGCTTCGCGAGCGACGCGGCGCCGAGCGCCTGCATGGTCTGGCTCACAAAGTCCGGCGCTGAACCGTCCACCGGCAGCACCTGGTAGTGGCCGTTGGGCGAAGCGGCGCTGTAGGGCTCGAAGGCGACCAGCTTCAGGTCGATGAGCCGATCGCGCGCGGTCTCGAACGGGCCGAAGTCCAGGCCGAGCAGGTCGCAGATCTTCTCCTTGCGGTAGAAGCTGACGCCATGACGATCGGCAGCCAGCACCAGGAACAGGTACAGCGCCTGTTCCTCGTGCGTCATCACCGCCAGGTAGCCGTTGCGCAGCAGCCGGTGGTCGATCCAGGCGAAGGACGTCTCGATCCTTCGCACCCGTTGGGGTTGCGGGATGCAGTACTTCCGCATAGATAGAAAGCTCCGAAGCGGCCGGGCGCGGCGGGTGTTCTGCCACGAACATCAGGCCCGCGGCGTCTCGGCCGGCTGTCTCCCGCCCGTCGTCCCGCTCCACCGACTTGTCAAGGGAAAAGCGGGAATTTTCCAGATTCCTGCACGCGTGTCAGGGGGCGACGGGCCCTTTGTTCCCTGAGAAATCTTCCAGCACGAACGAAGCAGAAGCTGGATCAACATCCAGCGGGTAGCCCCCATTGGGGGCAAGTAGAAGAACAAGAACAAGCAGCCTTTGGCTGCACC
>CAZERK010000621.1:0-2271 GCA_964514515.1 uncultured Planctomycetaceae bacterium | reverse complement strand
GGATCCCACCCTCCAATATCTCGTGATTATAACCTGGATCGATTGCGCTTGCCAAGCGTTTTGTCGGGGCGGAGCGACCCCCGGGAAACCAGCCGTCGCGTCTCCGGACGCCCGTCTCGCGCCCGCGACGGGTTGACAGCTTGCGGCTGCGTTCGGCGGGATTGAGGCGCGCGTGCGGAGCAAACCGTCCGGCCCCCGCGCCGCGCCACCGCGAAGTCAGACGTTATGAGCCCTTGCGCACCCTGTCGCGTCGGAGGGCGCCCCCGGCCTTGCCAGTAGCGCGAAGAGGCCGTAACGTCCTCCTGAGGCGCTCGTCGGAGCAATCTGGGCGGCGCCCTGACGCGATTTCTGGGTCGTGGGCCGCGATCGCACGACGGAATCCCCCGCCGGCGAGACGCGAAGACCGGTGCTCCAAGGACGGATCGTGTTACAACAACTTCCTCGTCTCCGGGATCTTTCAGCCCCGGCGAGATGGGTGCTCACGGCATTTCTGGCGATGGTCGGCGTCGGCTACATGGTCGCCGTCATCAATATCTACGCGCATCATCAGGACGCCGACCTGGAGCCGGGGCTCAGCCTCGATGATTTGCGGCGTGCCTATCACGGCATCGACAAGGTGACGTCGGCCGAACATTCGCTGCAGCGGCCGTCGGTTATGGAGAAGATGGTGCGTCCGGGCGGCGGGATGCGCAAGTACTTGGAGAAGGGCGGCGAGCCGGCCGTCCGTGCCATGATGTGCTGGCTGGAGAGTGGCGCCACGCAGGCAGACTTCACCAAGACCGGCAAGCACCAGCCCGGCGATCCGTCCGCCCAGCAGATCCTCGGCAGCCTCTGCATCCGCTGCCATAACGCGACCGATGGAGAGGCGAGAGGCGTCGCCTACGCGGAGTCGGCGAGCGCGGAGCCTGAATACGAGCGTCTCGTCGCGTTCGTAGCGCCCCGGGCGGGCCTGACCGAGCAGGGCACGCATGTCGTTCATCTCGCTCCAGCAGAGAAAGAAGAGCTCATCCAAGTCACGCACGCCCATATCCTGGCGATTCCGGTCTTCACGCTCATCGTCAGCGGCCTCTTCTTCCTGACGGGCCTGTCCCCGGCTCTGAAGCAGTACGTCGCCCCGGCCCCGATGATCGCGCTATGTTGCGACTTCGCATCGTGGTGGCTGGCACGTCTCTACGAACCGTTCGTTTACGTGATCGTTGCAGCGGGCGCCGTCTATGGCATTTGCCTGGGGTTCCAGATCGTCGCCGTCCTCGCCGCGCTCTGGTCCGGACAGAGAACGCAGTCGTGACGGCTCCGCGTTCGCGAGGAAGCCGGAGCTGGCCAGTCGGCGAGCACCGGCGAGAATCGCGGGCGACGAACGCTTGCGAGGGCAAGGTGCTTTGAGGACCTGAGGAACGCGAACGTGCAGACCAAACCATCGAGGCGACTGGGCGGCCGAGCGTGCATTGGCCTTCTGGCGATCAGTGCGTTGACCGGTTGCGGGACCGGCAGCTCTGGCGCGGGATCCGCGGGTGGGGCGAGTTCCGCCGGTTCCACGCAGGCCGTCGCGCTGGAACAAATGGCGCTTGAGCTGATCAACCGGGCGCGGTTGCGCCCAACGGACGAAGCGAACCGGTTCGGGATCGCTCTGAACGAAGGCGTGCCGGCGGCGGCGCAGATCAGCAGCCAGCCCAAGCAGCCGCTGGCCATGAATGCAACGCTCACGCAAGCCGCAAGATCGCACACGCAGGACATGCTGACCCGCAACTATTTCGCCCATGAATCGCCGGAGGGCCTCTCACCGTTTGATCGAATGACAAATGCCGGCTACCTGTACGCAGCGGCGGGCGAGAATCTGGCCTGGCGAGGCACGACCGCGTCGTTGGATGAGCCCCAGACCGTCCTGGACGAGCATCAGGATTTGTTCGTGGACGCGGGCGTCGCCGACCGTGGACATCGCACGACGATGCTCGACGGAGCGTACCGCGAGGTGGGCGTCGGCATCCTCCGCGGTTCCTACGTACAAAACGGCACGATGTTCGATTCGATCATGCAGACGCAGGACTACGGCGCATCGCCGTCAAACACCGTGTTCGTGCTCGGCACGGTCTACGACGATGCCAACGCCAACGGGCAGTACGACTTCGGCGAAGGGATCGCCAACGCAAGCGTGACGCTCGGCGGCGTCACGAAGACGACCAACGCCGGCGGCGGCTACTCGTTTGTGGTTCGACAGGCAGGCGTGTACACGCTGCAGTTCTCGGGCGGGACAAGCCAGAACATCAAACGAGT
>CAZERK010000620.1:0-2282 GCA_964514515.1 uncultured Planctomycetaceae bacterium | reverse complement strand
GCGGCAGTTGGTCGTGGACTGCTTCGCAAAGCTCGACGAGGTGCTGGGCCGCCTGCAAGCCCTCGCGGAGGAACGCGGCGCGACCACCGTCATCATCTCCGACCACGGCCACGGCAGCCTCGACGGCAAGGCCCAGCCGAATCTGCTGTTGTCGCGATGGGGTTATCTGGGGCTTCGCAGCCGTCTGGCTCGCATGCAGAACCGAACGAGCGTCTGGTGGAACCGTCTGGCGAAGTCTCGCGGCGGTCTCATCAACGAGCAGCAGGCCGCGCTCGATCACGACCTGGCGATCGACTGGTCCCGGACGCAGGCCTGCGTCCCGCCCGCAGGCATCTACGGCTTCCTGTACCTGAACCTCCGGGGCCGACAGCCTGAAGGGATCGTCGAGCCGGCAGACTTCGAACCGCTCCGAACGGAAATCCGCCAAAGGCTGCTCGCCGCCACGTTCGTTGATCGCGACGGACAACGCCGCCCAATCTTTCCCGAGGTCTATACGCCCGAGGTGCTCTATCATTGCAGCCGGTCGGATTACCCCTGGATGCCCGACCTCCTGCTCGCCCCCGCGGACGGTCTGGCGGTTGTCAAGAAAATCCGCGGCAACGCGCCAGTCCGTTGGGTGCCCGAGCGACGCCTGGAGGGCACGCACCGCCTGGAGGGCATCTTCGTCGCTCACGGCGCAGGCATCGCGGCAGGCAAGACGATTCAGGCCCAGATTGCCGATGTCGCTCCAACGTTGCTCGCCGGCCTCGGTCAGCGCGTGCCGAAAGACATGGACGGCGCCGTCCTGTGCGACGTCTTCGATTCGCCGATCAACGTGGAATACGAACCGCCGCAGGAACGCAAGGTCGAGGAAGTCGAAACCGCCCTCACCAAGGAGCAACTGGAAGCCGTCGCGACCCGCCTCAGCGCCCTAGGCTACCTCGACTGATCTCGCGGATCGTTCGAGGAAACGTCCGGGACCGCGTCGCACCCCAGCAAGCTCTGCCAAAGCGCGAGCGTCGCGCCCCAGTCGATCGCGGCCCGACCGTCCGTCGTCACGATCCGCCAGTTCGCCAGCCGCTTCCCGTTCACGAAGATGGCCGGTGTCGCCTGCACGTCCGGCATCTGTGCCGCCGCGACGTCACGCTCGACGCGCTGCCGCACCTCCTTCGATGCCATCGCCTCGACGAACCGCGCACGGTCGATGCCGAGCCCTTCGGCCAGTTCGGCGTAAGGGCGCTCTTCGAGACGCGCCGCCTGACGGTACAGCGCCGCATGATAGGCCAACGCCTGCGCCTCCGTGCCGACCATCCGCGCCGCCTCAGCCGCCCAAGCCGCCTCGCAAGCATAGTAATGAAACGCTTGAGAAACCTGCGAATTGCATGCCCGCGACAGCGGATACTGCTTGAACACGGCGCGGCCCCGATCCGGACACCGCTTGATGAGATCCCGCAGGAACCGATCGAAGACGGCGCACCGAACGCACTCGAAGTCGCTGAAGACGATGACGGTGTTGGCGGCCTCGGCGCGGCCGACCACCAGGTCGTCCTCGTCGATCGGAATATTGCAGGACGGCGACTGCTGATGTCGCCAGAGGATGTAGTCGGCATCGTTGACCGCTTCGAGGTACTGCCGTTCGATCTGGCTTGCATACAGCCGCGCGTTGTAGCTCGACACGAACAGGACGGACAAGATGATGACGCCCAGGCACGACGCCAGCACGCCCAACGCCCGACCGTTCGACGGATACGGAGACTCACCCGCTTCCCGCCCGCGCGCTCCGCCAAGCACGGCAGGCGACGCGGCTTGAGCGACCGAGGTCGCGACAGCGCCCGCCGGCACGGCCGCTGCACGGTCATCGAACGACGGCGTATCGCTCGCAGTCTGCAACGGCTTCCCGACAAGCCGTCGTCGCGGCCACGCCGCATACGTCAGCACGACGATCAACGCGTTCACAATGTGCGCCGCGATGCACCACGTGCAGAGCACGGGCAGGACGAAGACCAGAACGTAAGACAGAACGAGCGAACCGCACCCGCCCAGCGTCACGATCGCGAGGAGCAACAGGTGCCAACGACGCCCCGCGCGGTTCGGTCGGCCCACGGCCGCGAACCAGACCGCCAATCCCGCGAAATACGCCAGTCCCAGGACCGCGCTGGGAATCGGTCCGAAGTTCGCCCATCGGCTGTGCAACACGTAGCTGCAATCGACGGTCTGGCCCGGCGCGCAAACCGCCTCCGCCAAGCCCCCCTGCGAATCGCTTGCAGCGCTGAGTTGCACAAGCACGGCGCTGCTCGCGGCGC
>CAZERK010000619.1:0-2294 GCA_964514515.1 uncultured Planctomycetaceae bacterium | reverse complement strand
AACGACGGCGGCGTACACCGAACCGCCAACCTGGGAACCAGTTGGACTTCGCACAACGTCGGCCTGGGTTGCATCCAGTTCTACGCCGGTCTGTCCACGAGCCCGGCGAACGCGAACTACCTGTACGGCGGAACGCAGGACAACGGAAGCAACTGGCGCGGCACCGACACGCTCGCTTGGTCGCAGATGCTCGGCGGCGACGGCGGCTGCACCGGCGTGAGACCGGCCAATTCCAACTACGTGTACGCGGAATGGCAGGGCACCGGCAACCTCTATCGCTCGACCAACTACGGCTCGTCGATGAACGCCATCGGCAGCGGCATCTCCAGCAGCGATCGCAACTGTTTTCTGCCGCCCTTCGTCATCAACCCCGCCAGCGACGCGCAGATGCTCTACGGGACGCACCGCATCTATTACAGCGGCAACGCCGGATCAAGCTGGACGGCCCGAAGCGGCGACCTCTCGACGGGCAGCGGCGCCATCCGCTGCCTGGTTCTGGCGCCGTCGCAGCCTCAAACGGTCTACGCCGTGACGAACGACGGCAACGTCCAGGTCAGCACGAACTTCGGCACGAGCTGGACGTTGGTCCGAACGGGCGTACCCGGCTGGCCACGCATCACGCGCCAGATCGCGGTCGACCCGACCGACGACCAGCGAGCCGTGTTGACCGTCTCCTATTTCGGCACGGACCAGCTTCTGCTGACAACCGATCGCGGGGCGAGTTGGACGCCGATCGACGGCGACCTGCCAGACGTGCCCGTCAACACGGCCGCGATCGAGCACCGACAGTGCCAAGACGTGATCTACGCCGGCACGGACGTCGGCGTGTACATGACGGTGAACGGCGGCGTCAACTGGAGGCGGCTCGGCGCCAACCTGCCCCACGCTGCCGTCATCGACCTCGTGCTTGACGTGCCGCGCAATCGGCTGATCGCCGGCACGCAAGGCCGCGGCGCGTGGCAGATCCCGTTGGCGCCGCACGGCGACTTCGACGGCGGCGGCATCGAACTGTCCGACATCCCTCTGTTCGTGGAGGCCTTGCTGAATCCAACGCCGCAGGCGATCTGCATCGCCGACATGAACGGCGATTCGCTCTTGGACGGCCTCGACGTGCAGCCGTTCATCACGGCCCTGCTGGAGTCGTGACAGCGATCCGCGAAGTGCCGAAGCGGCCGCGGACGCAGCTCCGTCTGAGCCAGGCCACCCATCGCCACGCGCTCCGCCGGGAACACATCGGGCGCCTTGCAACGAGCCTCTGGCTGATGACCTTGATTTCCGCGCGCGCCTCCACGGCCATTTCGAACCTCTTGAGCTACCGATCCCGAAGCCTGAGAGATTGAGCGCTCGCGCCTCGGATACCGTCCGCCGCTTGGCGCGCGCGGGGCGTGCCATGAGCTCAAGCCGATGGGTCTCTTACCGTCCTCTGGCATGATCGTGCGAAGTCGGTAGGATGAAGGAGTTCAGAGGAGTCAGCGAGCGTTTCGAGACGACTCCCCCGGAGTTTGTGTTGAGCGGGGTCGGATAACCCCGAGCGTCCAACAGAACCGGGAAGGCTCCCAGCGACGGCGCCGAATCCTGCGGAAGGCGAGGATTCGATGGCGCCTGTTCCGGTCTTGCCGGGAGCTTTTTGGCGCAGCGCCGCCCGGTTATGCCGGGAGGCGAGCCGACGAGTAAGCCGACAGGGTCGAACGCCCCCGGGCGCTGGGCCCCGTCGGCTTCTTGCCTTGAGGATGCCGCGGCAAGAGACGCCGGGCATGCGGCGAGGGACAGACCCGCATCGACCGGAACGTGGACTCAATAAGGCGCTGTTCAATGAGAGTGCTGCTGGTCTCCGCCGCTACGCCGATTACCTTCTGGAGCTACAAGCATGTCCTGTCGTTCATCTCCAAGAAGGCATGCTTCCCGCCGCTGGGGCTGTTGACCGTGGCGGCCATGCTCCCGAGAGACTGGAACATCGAGCTCGTCGATCTCAACGTCACGTCGCTCACCGACCGACAACTCGCCTGGGCGGATTATGTGTTCGTCTCAGCCATGCTCGCGCAGGTGAGCTCCGCGCGTGAAGTCATCGCCCGCTGCAACACGCTCGGGAAGACCGTCGTCGCGGGCGGGCCTTTGTTCACCACGGGCCACGCCGGATTCCCCGGCGTCAAGCACTTCGTCCTCGGCGAGGCGGAGGACATCATGTCCGAGTTGGCGGCCGACATGGCCTCCGGCGACCTCAAGGCGACCTACCGCGGCGAAGGATGGCCCGACATCCGGCAGACGCCCCCACCCCGATGGAGCCTCGTTGACTT
>CAZERK010000618.1:0-2301 GCA_964514515.1 uncultured Planctomycetaceae bacterium | reverse complement strand
CCGGACCGATACCGGCGCGGTGGCCACAAATTGTAGAGTCGCCGTTGGAAATGCCACGCGGCATTTCAGAAAAACTTTCGGCTGACGATACCGCCGTCGACGCCGCCTTCTCCCAAGCTACGCGTCGATCGCGGGGCGCGCCTCAACGGCTCGTTGGGTTGTCCTACATGCGACCGCGACCGCGCGGTCGGCCACCGCCACCGCCGCCACCGCCGCCGCCCATGCGACGAGGCTGTTGCGGCTGGGCTTCGTTCACCTTGAGGCTGCGCCCACCGAGCTGTGTGCCGTTGAGCCCCTCGATCGCGGCCTGGGCTTCGCCGTCGTCGTCCATCTCGACAAACGCAAAGCCGCGGGATTGTCCGCTGATCTTGTCCTTGATGAGCGACACGCGGTTGACAGCCCCATAGGGAGCAAACAGGGACTCGATTTCGGCTTCGGTGGATTGGAAGGACAGGTTGCCAACGTAGATGGTCTTCACAACAAACTCCAGCGACAGTTGCAGCCGGCGGTCACGCTGCTCTGCGGTCCATCCCGCGATAGCCCTGATGCCGTGACCCTCTGGTCATCTTGCCGTCACGAAACACCACCCCCCTGCGCGGCGTCGGGTGCTCCGGATGACAAAACACGCATCGTATATGACGCGATTCGACCATCGACGTCAAGGGGGCAGATGGTCGGCGCGTCGACGCTCAACCGGACCGCTCGCGATGGCGTCGAGGGATTCTGCATGTCGCAAAGCCGGGCTGGCGATCGTGCGATACAGAGCCGCGGCTGCATCGCTTGATGCCGAGGGACGGGGCCGAACGATTTCGTGGGCGTGCCGCGCGTGTCTGCAAGGCTGTCTCGGCAAGCCCAAGATCACGGCGTTCGCATCCGTCTCGCGCGTCGGCTTGAGGCTGCGTCCGCCCTCGGACTTCAGCACGGGCAGAGCCGCCGGGACGGGGCGTCATTCGCTACGATGGCGATAGCGAATCTTGTTGTTGTCGCCGATCGAGGCGAAGCAGACGGAGGCGTTCTGCGGGCACACGACGAGGTTGTCGTCGCCGACGATTTCGATTTTGTGTACGCGAGCGCCGTCCTCGATGGTGACTTCAACGTCGTCGCCGATGATGGAGAGTATGGGCACGTCCGAACCGGAGAGAATGGTGAGTTCGTGATCGTCGCCCGTGATTCCGACGTTGCCGTGGATGAGCTGTGCATGGACGACACCCTCACCCGAGATGGACGTGTGCTGGGTGCAGCCGCTTATGGCGAGGACTGAAGCGGCAAACGCGCAAGCCGCGATGTGAGCCGAGGACATCGAAGCGTCTCCAACAGGCGCCGGACAGGGGCGTGGGTCGGCTATGCCCTTCGCATCAGTCGGGACCATTGTGAGGCGACGGATGCGAGGGCACAAGTCCATGCTGGCTCGGACGCGCCCGTCGGCATCGGGCGTCACAGCGTCTCCCAATCTGAATGTGTCGAAAGGCCAACACCCCTCGGACTCGGGCAAAGGCCGGCCGCGTCCGCCGCGGGCCGGACGGTCAGCGGCAGAATGAAACGCAGACCCTGTCCGCGCAAGCAGGGCTTGTGCAACGCAGATTCTGATGGTTTTGCGTTTGCCTTTCTTCGTTCATGTGGTATGACATATTAGGCGCAATGAGCGATGTCAGCGCGAGGCGGTCTGTCGACGCCAAAGGGACCGCGACCCGAGTAACGAGCGCCCGTGTGCGCAACTGCCTTTTGTTGCAGTATCGATTAGTCGTCGGGTTTCCGCCGTTCGCACGTTGCGCTTTTTTTGCGCGCCGCGGCGGGTCAGGTCGGGCTCGGCGTCACCGTGCGGACTATCGGGGGTGCGCGTTTTGGCTTGCAGCGCTGGATGGCTTGACCGTTCGGTGATCTGCGTAAGGGGATTGTATCCTCACGTCGACCGTGTCACGCTCCGCAGCCGCTCCCAGGCTTCGAAGAAACCGGGAAACGTCTTGCTCACGCAGCCGGGATTGGCGATCTGGATGCCTTCGACTCGCAGGCCTGCCAGCGCGAAGCTCATCGCCATGCGATGGTCGTTGTACGTCTCGATTCGGGCGGCGACGGGAGGGCGTTGCGGGCGGATCGTGATGCCGTCCTCCCAAGCGTCCGTCTCGACGCGCATCCTGCCCAGTTCCGCGGCCAGGGCCGCCAGGCGATCCGTCTCCTTGACGCGAAGGCTGCCGAGGCCGCGAATCGTCGTTGGCCCTTCGGCGAATGCGGCGAGCACGGCGAGCGTTTGCGCGACGTCTGGCATGGCGTTCAGATCGACGTCGAGCCCCCGGCGGTTGCCCC
>CAZERK010000617.1:0-2304 GCA_964514515.1 uncultured Planctomycetaceae bacterium | reverse complement strand
CCCGCTCGATCGGCCGCCCGTCGAGGGCGTGCGGGCGACGGACGATCCCAGGAAGGTGTCGCGCCGGCCGAGTACGGACGATCCGTTCGCGGCCCTCATCTTCAAGATCGTCGCCGACAAGCCGTTGGACCTCTATTACCTCCGCGTTTACAGCGGCAAGCTGAGGAGCAACAGCCGCGTCTTCAATTCGGCGACCGGCGAGAAGGAGAACCTCAGCCGGATCTTCCGCATGTTCGCCAAGCGGCGCGAACAAATCGACGAGGCGTTGCCAGGCGATATCGTTGCCTGCGTCGGGATGCGAAGCGGCCTGACAGGGCACACGCTGTGCGATCCGCGCGAGCCGATCGTGCTGGAACGAATCGAGTTTCCGCGGCCGGTGATCAGCGTGTCCGTGGAGCCGAAGAACAGCAAGGACCGCGATCTTCTCAGCGAATCGCTCGCGAAGCTCAGCCGCCAGGATCCCACGTTTCGGCACAGCTTCGACGAGGAGACGGGTCAGACGATCATCAGCGGCATGGGCGAATTGCACCTGGAGGTCCTGGGCTACAAGCTGGCTGCGGATTTTCGCGTGCCGATCAACATGGGACAGCCGCGCGTCGCCTATCGCGAGACCGTCACGCGGGTCGGCGAAGCGGAAGGCAGCTTCATCCGACAGACCGGCGGGCAGGCTCAGTTCGCCTGGATCAAGATGCGCGTGGAGCCGCTGGAGCCGGCGCCCGGCCGTGAACCGTTCGATTTCGTGAACGGTCTGACAGGATCGCCGATCTCGTCCGAGTTTGTGGCCGCCGTCGGACGCGGCGCCGCCGAGGCCATGCAAGTCGGCGTGCTGGCGGGCTTCGAGCTGCTCAACGTCCGGGCGACCCTTCTGGATGCGCTGCAACGACAGAACGAAAGCACGGAGTTGGCCTTCGAGAACGCCGCGAGGATCGCGTTTGAGGAGGCCGTGCAGAAGGCAGGCCCCGTCATCCTCGAGCCGATCATGCGACTAGAGGTCTCGGCGCCGGAGGAGTACTTCGGCGTTGTCACGAACGATCTCAACGCGCGGCGCGCCCTTATTCAGGACACGGAATTGCACGGAGAGAACCGCGTGATCCAGGCCCACGCCCCGCTCGCAGAGATGTTCCAGTATGCGACGAAGCTGCGAACGCTGACGCAGGGCCGGGCCACCTGGTCCATGGAGCCGCTGGCCTACGGGCCCATGCCGCCCGTGCCGCAGAAGGAACTGCTCCGGCGGTACGGGTACGCCGACTGAGGCTCCTGGGGCAAGCGGGGCTGACTCCCGGCGATGGCGTGCTTCGTCCCAGGCGACGTGCGGTCGAAGGCGCCCCCCCAGTCTTGTGCGATGTTCAGCGGGGCGATTTCGGAATCGCCGGTGCGCGGCGCCTCCCGACCTCAGTCCGGGGTCTGCGTCGCCAGAGTAGTTCCATAACGCCTTTGATGCCAGCATGTTACGGTGCCTGGCCTCGATCGTTGGCAGCTGATCGCGGGAAAGGGCGGAGGAGGCGCACGGTGGAGCGGCTGCGGACGCGCCGACTGGGCACACGCAGCGGCCTGCCCTGTACTGTGAACCAGCCGGGTTCGGCCCATGCGTGCGAATCGACCTCGCTCTGCTTGGCAGGTTCGGGCCGACCGCTTGCTCTCGGGCCGTCGGGTCTGGTGGTACGACAGGGGGCGGTTCGCGCGGCTGGCCCGTACGTTCAGGCGGGTAGATTCTGACTGAGAATCCGCGCTTGACATCCGGGAGCGATCTGTTAAGGTGACTCGTCTTGCTTTACGCGGTAAAGCGAGCTGGCAGTCTGGTTTGAGGAGAAACTGTGGCGCTGGATAGGATTCGGATTCGGATGGAGGCTTACGATCACCGGGCCCTGGACAATTCCGCCCGGGAGATCGTCGAGCAGGCGAAGCGAACCAATGCACGCGTTCGTGGGCCCGTCCCGTTGCCGACTCGCATCGAGCGTTACACGGTTTTGCGAAGCCCGCACATCGACAAGAAGTCGCGCGAGCAGTTTGAAATGCGAACGCACAAGCGCTTGATCGACATCTTTGAACCGACGGCGCGGACGGTGGAGGCGCTGAATCGGTTGGTGGTTCCGGCGGGCGTATTCGTAAAGATCAGGGCGTAAGCACGAACCTATGACACGCGTGTGGCATAGGCTCCTCTGCAGTCTGGTCGCTCGAACCCTCTTTTTGATGACAGCGTGACGCGTGAGCCTGATCGCGCGGGAGCACGGCTGCATAACAGGACGACAGGGGTTTTTTGCCTCATGCACGCGGCGATCTTGGGGAAAAAGGTCGGAATGACCC
>CAZERK010000616.1:0-2310 GCA_964514515.1 uncultured Planctomycetaceae bacterium | reverse complement strand
CCCGGATCAGCTCGCCTTGGATCGGCCTCTCGCTCGATTTGCCGTGGGCCGCTCAGCTTGCCCCCCTTGCGGATTGGGCCGATCTCCTGGGGCATCGTCTCTTCAGCGTTCGATTCGGCCCAACGGGCCAGCCGCCTGTCACGAACGAGCAGCCCCTGTCGGCTCACGCTGCGGCGGCCTTGACTTCCTCGGACTCAATCGATTGGCCCGCCCTGACCGCCTCGCTTGGACGAATTCATTTCGACGGCTGCGTCGTCTGTCGCACGACGAACGACCTGACTGCTGCGAAGGCATCGCTCGCCGCCGCCGTGCGCCGCCTGACACAGGCTTGCCGTGTCTGAGGCTATCGCTGTCAGTCAAAACCAGTACATCATGCTGTGGCACAGGCTAATCGCCTGTGCCCGCACCGGCTGTTAGCCGGTGCCACACAACTAAGAGGCAGACAGCGTGACCAACTACGCTGGTGTGCGGGAATCCGCCAGTCAGGGCGCACCCGTCCTGCACGAGCCGAGCGCGTGGCTATGTTCGTGAGGCTTGGGGGATTGGCCCCGCCGGGATATCGGATTCGTTTGACCCTGCCCCGCTAGAATTGTAGACTGCCGCTGCCCTGTGGGCTGCCTCGTTGACCGATGTCCGCGGACCCCGTAACCGCATGGGAGCACGCACACCGTGAGCAGTACGGACGACCCACCGGAGATGCTCAACCACGACGAACCATCTCCCTCGACTGAGGAGCAGGCTGAGCGTGAAAAGACCGAGGCGGTTCTCGCCTCGCTGGCGCAAGCGCCCGCCGACGATCAGGCGGCTTCCTTGGTTGCGAAGGACGCCCAGGAAGGCGAGATACCCGAACTGCTGCCCGTGCTGCCGGGCCGCGACACGGTCATCTTCCCCGGAACGATCGTGCCGCTCAGCATCGGACGGGACAAGTCCAAACGCCTACTCGAGAACCTCATGGCCGGCAGCAAGATGCTCGGCGTCGTGGCCCAGCGTAACGCCGCGGTCGAGGACCCCACGCTCAACGATCTCTACCGCGTGGGCACCGTCGTCAGCATTCTGAAGGTCGTTCCGCTCTCGGAGGGCAATCAGTCCATCATCGTGCACGCCCTGGTTCGCTTCGGCATCGAGGAACTAACGCAGACCGAACCGTTCCTCATCGCCCGGGCGCATCCGCGTGAGGACGTCTACACCGAATCACGTGAGTTAGAGGCGCTCGTGGCCACGGCGAAGCGACAGGCGTCTCGCGTCATCGATCTGACGCCCGGGGTACCGGACGAGGCCGTCACGATTCTCCACAATATCGAGAAGGCCACCTCCGAGGCGGACTTTCTATCGGCGAACCTGACGTTGAGCCTGGTCGATCGGCAGGAATTGCTGGAGACGTTCGACATCCCCGAGCGCCTGCGCAAGATCAACAAGGCCCTCGCCGCCCAGCTCGACATCCTGGAACTGTCGCGCAAGATCCATAAGCAGGTCAAGAGCCAGGTCGACAAGTCCCAACGCGAGTACTACCTGCACGAGCAGCTCGAGGCCATTCAGAGGGAGCTGGGGTTGGCCGATTCTCGCGAGGCGGAGCTGGCGGAACTCCAGAAGGCCATCGAGCAGGCCAAGATGCCGGAGGCCGTCGAGAAAGAGGCCCGGCGGGAGATGGAGCGGCTGAAGCGAATCCCGCAGGCTTCGCCGGAATACAGCGGCGCGGTCGATTACCTGCGATGGTTGTGCGAAATCCCCTGGTCCGTCAGCACGGAAGACAACCTCAGCATCGCACGCGCGGAGAAGATCCTTGAGGACGACCATTACGGCCTGACGAAGGTCAAAAAGCGCATCCTGGAAATCCTCGCCGTGCGGAAGCTGAACCCACAGGGCCGAGGCCCGATCCTCTGTTTTGCCGGTCCGCCAGGCGTCGGCAAGACGTCGCTGGGCCAGTCCATCGCAAGGGCGCTGGGCCGAAAGTTCATCCGCATGTCCGTCGGCGGCGTCCGCGACGAGGCCGACATCCGCGGCCATCGCCGCACGTACATCGGCGCCCTGCCCGGCCGGATCATGCAGGAGATTCGCAAGGCCGGCTCGAACAACCCCATCTTCATGATCGACGAGGTCGACAAGATCGGCGCGGACTTCCGTGGCGATCCGTCCTCGGCCTTGTTGGAAGTCCTGGACCCCGAACAGAACAACTCCTTCCAGGACCATTACCTCGACGTGCCGTTTGATCTGTCGAAGACGATCTTCATCTGCACGGCCAACTACATGGAGGCCGTGCCGCCGCCGCTTCGCGATCGCATGGAAGTCATCGACATCTCCGGCTACACGAGC
>CAZERK010000615.1:0-2316 GCA_964514515.1 uncultured Planctomycetaceae bacterium | reverse complement strand
TGCTTTGTTCCCTTGGATGCAACCCGCACGACGCGCCCGGCGACCGGCAGGTGCTCGTCCGATTGCAAATAGATCTTCGCCGGCTGATCGGCCTTGACCAACGGCACGTCCACCTCGTCGATGCGCGCCCGCACCTGCATCTTGGACAGGTCGCTGATCGTCATGATGACCGTGCCGGGGTTGTTCATCGTGCCCGTCACGACGACCTCTCCCTCCTTGGCGTTCAACGTCGAGATGACGCCGTCGATGGGCGATTCGATAATCGTCCGCTTCAGGTCCTCGCGAATCCGGCGAAGCTGTGCCTCCGCCTCGATCAACTCCTGCTTGCGCATCTCCAGAAGCGCCTGGGCCTTCTTGCGGACGGTCAGGTAGTTCGACAGCTCCAGGTCGCTCGTCGCGTTGATCTCGGACAGGCGCGACTGGCGCCGACAGTCCCGATCCGCCTGCTCAACGTCCGCCTCCGCCTGCACGATCGCCGCGCTCAACCGGGCCACCGCCGCCTCGCCGGACTCCACGGCCGCGCGCAGGTCGTCGTCCGCCAGCCGGCACAGCATCTGACCGCGCTTGACGACGTCGCCCTCCTCGACGGGCATCTCCTCGATCTTGGCCACGATCTCCGAGCTGATCTCCACCTCGAGGACGGCCTCCACGTCGCCCGGAGCCTGCACGAATTGGATGATGCGCTGCCGTTCGGGCGGGGCGACGTTAACGGTCAGGGGCACCTCGTCAGCGACGTTCAGTAAGCCCTTCTCGTTCGGCCCGGTCCGCAGCTTGCCCAAAGCGAAGATCGCCGCCGAGACTCCGGCGAGCGTCAGCAGCGTCATCAAGCCCTTCATCATCGAATCTCCACGACTGGCAGATCATCCGCAAAGGCGGGTTGCGGACGACCAATAAGCTAACTCAGCATCCCGGCGAGCGTCTGTTCTCACCCAGGAGCCCCGGACTCCAGCCTCTGCGGCACCCCGAACAGACCGTTTTGCAGCAGCTTCAAGGCACAGCGTACTCCCATCCAATTCGCAGCCCGCTGCCTACCAGGCAAAGCAGCACGCACGCGGCGACCGCCGCCCGCCGGCTCAACTGCTGCGTCGTGACGAGTCCGATGGCAATCAGCCCCCAAAACCAGATGCGGAAGGGGTCCACCGCCACCAGCCACGTCGGCTTCCCGGGCGGCGCAACCAAGGCCAACGACGTCCCCACATCCACCGTCCGGTAACAGAGCATCATCCCAAACCGCAGCAGGTCGGCGGCCAGCACGACGAAACCGGAATACGCGCAGATGCCCATGAGCGTATGGTACTCCGGCTTGCGGCCGGTCAGCGCCACCGCCGCATACAGCAGCGACGAAACGAGCAGGAAGGACGCCAGCAAGAAAGCCGGTTTGATCGCGACCGCGCCCAATCGGGCGACCATCTTGTTGAAATCGCCCTGCTTACGAATCGTCTCCATCGCATCGCGGAACTGCATGCGGTCGATCAGGTGAAACTGCGTCTTCTCCAGTTCCGCAAGCTGCTTCTCGATCTCCAGGTCAACGGTCCGGTCGATCAGGCCGGTCTGGACTTCGGCGTAGCCCGTCAATATGACCAGCCCGAGAAGCAAGACCAACCCCCAGCCGTACGCCGCCGTGTCCTCGACGCGGCGGAACAGCGAGACCGGCTTCGAGAAGACCCACAGCAACTGCCTGGGGCCGATTCGGGCGACGGGCGCCTGGTCGAAGACTTCGGAGGCGGACACGCTCGTGACTCCCACAACCGCCTTCTCCCCCGCCAAGATGGCGAACAAGGGACGACGGACTCCCTGTAAGTTTATTCGTTCTGGCGAGCCGGACTATTCGCGGCGTTTACCGTAAACCGCATGCGACCCGCGGTATTGGCATCGCCGACTCGGAGAAAGCCGGCAGATTGCCACGCGAAATGCGCCAAAGCCGCCGCTCCGTGCGCTTCGGACGAGCCCATCCAACCGCAGCTATACTCCGCCTGAGACTGACTGGACCGGAGACTTCCTCGTGACTGGACGACCCCGACCTCCTCAGCGGTTCCCGATTCGCCGCGTTGGCGACGGAGACTACGAGGTGCTGATTGCCGCCGAGAACTTCTGGTTGACGTGCGAGAGCGAGGCGGATGCCCGCGTCGTCGCCCAGGCGCCGGTTCTCCAATACGAGGTCCTCAACGAGCTGCGGAGCGGCGCCGAGTTTGCCGAGGAGCTGGCTCGGCCCGCCGACCTATTGGCCAAGTACCGCATTGGCTCGGCCTCACGGTTCTTTCGGAGAAAGGCCGCGGAGCTGCTCCGGAAGGTACGCGCCTGCGAAGGACCATCATG
>CAZERK010000614.1:0-2318 GCA_964514515.1 uncultured Planctomycetaceae bacterium | reverse complement strand
GGTGGTCGTGCGTGGCGGCGGTTTCGAGGCGCGTTGCGAGGCGGCGGTCGGCAGACGCGTGTGCGGATGGCGGACAGCCGACGACCGGCGTCGCTGGGTCGTCGCTTGCGTTGCACTCGCTTCCCGGGGCTACCGCGCGGAGGACCGCTTGCACGCGGTTCGGATCGCGCGTGATGACGATGTTCCGCCGGTTGGGCAGCGGCCGACCGATGGACTCGAAGGTCTTGCGCCCCATGATGATCGCATGACCAGTCGTCGTCTGCTTGAAATGCCGGAGGTCCTCCGGGAGGCGCCACGGGATTCGGCCGTCCTTGCCGATGACGTGGCGCGGTGTCATGGCGACGATGATCGTGATCTTCATGATGCCCCGCTCGGAGATGCCCTGCTCAGAAATGCCGCGCTCGCCTTCGGCGCGCTGCGAAACACCAACCACCGACCCCCCCCCGGTACTTGATCGCCCCGTGGGCGCGATAACAGGTCAGCTCGCCGGCCTCGAATCGCAGTTCGTCGAGCGGCTTTCGAGCGATCGTCAATTTCGGCAACGGCATCGGCAGCCGCGTGAGCTGCTCCTTGAGGCCTGCCAGATGATCGTGGTCGGCGGTCTCGCTGCCCGGCTGGGCCACGTACACGTGGGCGTCCACGATTGTGTGCGCGAAACGGCCCGGCTCGAGCCCGCACTCCTGGGCGATGATCTGCGTCAGCGCTGCGTAGGCCGCCAGATTGAACGGGATGCCGATCGCGACGTCGCCGGACCGCTGCGTCAGGTGGCAGTTGAGTCGGCCCTCGGCGACGTGAAAGGCATACGTATAGTGGCACGGCGGCAGGCGGCTGGCGATGGCGTTGCCCGGTTCCCAGGCCGTCACGACCAGTCGGCGGCTGGTCGGATCCTGCTTCAGCGTGTCGACGACGTGGCGGATCTGGTCGACCTCCCGGACCTGCCAACGGCCCTGCTCGTCGCGATGCGCGCTGGGAAAGCGCCGCCAGTACGCGCCGTAGGCGCTGTCGAGGTTTCCGTTTTCGTCGGCCCAGGCGTCCCAAATCCTCGTATGCCGTCGCAGGTTGCGGATATGGTCCTCGCCGGAGAAGTACCAGAGCAGCTCGTGCAGCACGGCCGCCCAGTTCATCTTCTTCGTGGTCAGCAGCGGGAAGCCTGCGCTCAGGTCGACCTGGTAATGCGCGGCGAACAGGCTGAGCGTGTCAACGCCCGTACGCGAGGGCTTGAGGACGCCTTCCTCCAGGACTCTGCGAACCAGATCGAGATAGACCTGCACCGCTTACACCTCCTGCGACGATTGGGTCTCTGCCAGAAGCGCCCGGTCCCCCAGAGGACAACACTCATACGGAGCACGCGGACCGCTCCCTTACGGTCGCGGCTCTGTTCAGACGCGCACAGCGTTCAGATGCCGAGCTCAGGAAATCCTCGAGCCCGGCGCGATGTCCGACATCGGCGTCAGCAAGATGACCTGCGTATGGTCTTCGCTCGAAGCCGCCAGCAACATGCCCCTGCTCTCTTGGCCTCGCATCATCCGCGGCGCGAGGTTCTTCACGACGACGATCAGCTTGCCCACGAGGTCGGCCGGCTCGTAATGGCCGCGGATGCCGGCGACGATCTGCCGCTGCTCCGTGCCGAGGTCGATCTGCATGACGAGCAGCTTGTCGGCGTTCGGGTGGGCGGCGGCTTGCAGCACTCTTGCCACGCGGAGGTCGACTTTCGTGAAGTCGTCGAAGCTGATCTGCTGGGGTTCTCCGTTGATCGGTCGCTCTCCTGTCCTGCAAGGAACTCGCGGCAGGCATCTTCTCGGGATGGGCCGCTGAAAGCAAGATGCGGACGCGAAACGCGGCGAATCCGCTTCGTGCGGTACCGCGCCTGGTTCTCCAAACCGTCAGGCCGCGTCTTGCGAGCTTCCAAGCCGCGTACCGTGGAGCTTCATCGCCGTTCCCATGAACGTCGGGACGGCGCAGGCGCTTCGCAGACGGCGGCTCCGTTGTCTATCGTACGTTGCTGCTTTTCTGAGCCGCCGTCCTACGGAGCCGCCGTCTATGACGGCGGTGTTATTCCGCCATCGCGGTGGGCGGGTGACGATCGCGAAGGAGGTATGTATTGGGGTGGTCATACACGAGCTATTGCGTAGACCATAGGAACATCGCGGGGAAGGAGGCTTCCGCATGAGACGACGGATGCTTGGCAGATGAAGCGGCCTTCCGGGCCGCTGCTGCGGGCAGGTTTTCTGCGCGCGGGCACGCCAAGCTGGGCTGGGCGCTCGCGCCATAGCGGGCCAGAGCGCTCCGCGCTTCCGAGTAGCGTCGCCCCCCTGCGG
>CAZERK010000613.1:291-2325 GCA_964514515.1 uncultured Planctomycetaceae bacterium | reverse complement strand
TCCAAGGTAGCCGACGTGTCGATGCCCCAAATCCAGCAGGTGTGACAACGACGAATAGGCGAAGCCCTCGATGTCCGGGCTGACCTCGCTGAAGAGCTCCTGCTCGACCGCGCTATGGATGACGACCGTCGAGGAACGCGACTCCGCGTCGGCGAAAGGCTCGCCGAACGGCTGCCGGTAGAAGTCCTCCGGCGGCGCGATCACGACGGCCCCCGCCAGCTTGAAGTTGCGCAGGGCCTGATGGAAGCTGCCATTCGACTGGCAACTGATGACGCTGAACTTCCGTGCCTCGATGGATCGCGAGACCACGTCCACGAGTTCGGCCAGATAATGGTGTGCGGAGATGAACTCGGCGAACATGACAATCGTGTGCAGCTCCTCGCCGCGCAGACTCCGGGCCATCAGGTTCGGCACGTAGCCCAGCTCCTCGGCGATCTCGCGGCACCGTCGGGCCGTCTCCGGGTTGACCAGGTGTGCCTTGCCTGACAAGGCTCGCGAAACGGTCATCGCCGATACGCCCGCCTTCTTCGCCACGTCGCGAAGCGTCAGATTCCTCGCCCGGCGCTCAGCCATAATCGGTCTCCCGCATGAGTCGTGCCGCCCCTTTGGAAGCTGCTCTGCAAACCTGACGAGCCTTGGACCTCCATCCAGGCGGCTCCTCGAACGCACTGTCGCGATACGGCTCCCCAGCCCCGCCAAGAAGGTGTTCCAAGCCTTGAAGCGGCACGGCCGCAAACCAGCTCCCTGCAATTGAGACGTTATGAAACAGCCTCGCGACACCAGCATAACAGTTAAACAATGTTACGGCAATGCTCGCTCGCAGCAGAAGGGCTCGCCCCTGAACAATTGGAGGCAGGTCACACCGTCTTCAAGGCCATCCCGGAAGGCAGCCGTTCGCCTCTTGGTGAATTCGGACAGAGCGAATCTCTAAGTCTGGTTGAAAGGGGCGCAGGTACGCTGAACTCCGATGTGACATATCATTGTAAACCAATACGCGCCGCGCCGCGCGGCCATCGGAAGGGCGCCACGTCGTGGGACCGCGGCCCTGCGAGCCAACGATCGGTCGCGCCGCGCCGCTACATCACGCGACCCTCCACTCCCATCAACGCTTGACGCCGCGCTGCGTCCGGCCCGGCCTCCGGCGCACGCTGGGCGTTTGGCGGGCGCAGCCTTGGATGCCGCGTACCGGCCGTGCTTGGGCTCGCGCCCCCCGCTGACCGCATTCTCGGTGGCTTATTATCCCTCGGACGCGCCTTCGCTCACAACCACGCTACTCGACCCGTCGGGCTCGGTCGGCGAACCTTGGGTAAGTTGGTCTCGACCAAGGAATCCTCTGTCGATTGAGCATCGGGCATACGCTGCGACTGCATCAAGATAATTGCTGCTCGCGCAGGAGGACTCTAAACCATAGGTTTGTCCTCTCTCTGGGGCGAATATGCACACGCCGTGTGCGCGCTGCTTCTTGTCGTGTCTGTGATTGAGGAGGTCGGGAGATGTCAATGCACTGTCGCCTCGCGACGAGCGTATTCATCCTAGCCGTGATGTGGCTGTTGGCGGCGCAGTCGCCTGGCCAACACGGTGAGCTCCGCCAAGCTGGACAGGTCGCCCCTTCAAGTCCTCCGTTCGCGAAGCCCGCGCCTTTGGCGTCTCTCACGCCGGAGGAGGCAGAGCGTCCGTGGGAAGAGTGGACGGAGCAGCAGATTCTGGCGAAGGGCTGGACCCCGTATCGCTGCGCCTCTGAGCAGGACCGTGCGCCGGAGGGCAGACGTTGGCTGCGGAATGATCCGGGGCCCGCGCGCAACGGAACCTGCATCACCTATAGCTTCATGCCGGACGGCCTTGTGCTGGACAACCCGCCCGACCTGGACGGTGGAGGAGTATCGCAATTCCGCACCGTCCTGGCGCCTGCGGTCGGAGGGTTGCTCCCGGCGATGGTCGCTGTCAACACCGCCATGGGCACGTGGACTGCCGCTGCGGACATCCACGCCGTCTTGGTCGCGGACAATGGCGTCGGTTTTGATGGACCGGGCGCCA
>CAZERK010000613.1:0-281 GCA_964514515.1 uncultured Planctomycetaceae bacterium | reverse complement strand
CTATCCGCGGCGAACGGTGTTTCGTTGGCCGGAGATGTTCATTTCCACCACGGACAGGCTTGGGGCGTTGCGGGAGCCCCAGCGGTTCCCCCACCTTATGACCTTCAGACGGTGGCACTGCACGAGTTGGGACACGCCCTCGGGCTGGACCACGTGGGCACTGTGGCGGCTGACGTGATGTTTGGCGCATACACCGGCCCGAAGCGGGCCCTTACGGCAGCCGACAGCGCGAACATCGTGGCGGTCTACGGCGCGGCGGGCCATGCGGCGGACTGCAACTG
>CAZERK010000612.1:0-2327 GCA_964514515.1 uncultured Planctomycetaceae bacterium | reverse complement strand
CCGTTCGATTTCATGGTCAAGAGCCCGCCGGCCGCCGTGTTGCTCAAGGACGCGGCGAAGATCGCCAAGGGCTCCGGCATACCCAACAAGGAGAAGGTGGGCAAGGTCTCCATGGCCCAGTTGGAGGCGATTTGCAAGACCAAGCTCCAAGACTTGAACTGCTTCGGAGACATGGAGGCGGCGAAGAAGATCGTGGCCGGCACGGCCCGGAACATGGGCGTCGAGATCGAGGGCTGGAGGAACTGAGCACGGTCCAGCGCGACGCCCTGGAGCCGGAAGAGGCCGTTTCCGCTTGGCAGGTGCTGAGGCGGGCATTTGCCCGCTGATAGGGGCGGTATTTGGGAGTTCCGTCGCGGGCTGTTGCGGCTCGCTGTTCGACTGGGGGGCACAACGTGATTCGGCCCGACTACGAGCCGTCAATCGTAGCAGACCGTTCGAGGTCGAGAATGAGGGGCCACCATGGCAAGAAAGCAGTCTGAGCGAGGCGGCGAGGACGCCGCTGCGGAGGGCGTGTCGCCCCAGGTCGAGTCGACCGCAGCCGGTGCAGCGCCGGCCGTCGCGGCGGAGGGGGCGGCAGACGCCGAGTCCAAGCCCAAGAGCAAACGAGCCAAGAAAGCCGCGGCCGAAGACATCGGCGGCGTGCGCAAGCGGTCGCGCGGCCGGTCCATGCGAGGCCGTAGCAAGCGGCATCTGGCGAATCTCAAGAAGGTCGAGCGTCGCAAGCAATACACGATGGACGAGGCGATCAGCCTGGTCAAGACGCTTGCCGTCGGCACCAAGTTCGTCCAGACCGTGAACCTGGTGATGAACCTGGGCATCGACCCCAAGCAAGCGGACCAGATGATCCGCGGCGCGGTCTCGCTGCCGAAGGGCATCGGGAAAGCCAAACGCGTCATCGCCTTCTGCGATGGGGAAGACGCCGCGAAGGCCAAGGCCGCGGGCGCCATTGAAGCCGACATCGACGATCTGGTGAAGAAGATCAGCGACGGCTGGATGGACTTCGACGTGGCCATCGCCCACCCGCGGACGATGGGCAAGGTCGGCAAGCTCGGCCGCGTTCTGGGTCCGCAGGGCAAGATGCCGACGCCCAAGAACGGCACGGTCACGGCAGACGTGGAGACGGCCGTTCGCGAGTTCGCCGCGGGCAAGATCGAATTCCGCAACGACGCCGGGGGCAACGTTCATGCCATCGTCGGCAAGGCGGATTTCGCCGAGGCGGATCTCAAGGAAAACATCGAGGCCTTCATCAATCATATTCGCAGGATGAAACCGGCGACCAGCAAGGGCACGTACATCAAGAAAGTCTGCCTCAGCGGCACGATGTCGCCTGCGGTGGAGCTGCAAGTGGCCAGCCAGTAAGCGTCAGCACGGCGGCCGGCAACAGGCGGAATTACCATGAGCCGACAAACCAAAGAACTGATCGAGCGAGAATTGCAGCGGCGTTACGCGGAGTTGGAGAGCGCCCTGGTGGTCAGCGTTCACGGGCTCAAGGGCACGGAAGTCAACGAGCTCCGCGGCGAGCTGCGCAAGAAGGACATCGAGGTCCACGTCATCAAGAATCGCGCGGCCCGTCGCATCTTCGCCGGGACCGTTCTCGAGCCGTTGGGCTCGGCGCTGCGAGGCCCTTGCGCACTGGTGACGGGGACAGGCAGCCCGCCGGACGTCGCAAAGGAGTTGTTGCGTCTGGTGAAGGACTATCCGGCCTTGGAGCTGCGCTGCGGCGTCGTGGATGGCGAGCCGCACGTGGCGACGATCGAGGAAATCTCGAAGCGTCGGACCAAGGCTGAGATTCAGGGCGAGGTCGTCATGCTGATGGTCTCGCCGGCCCGGCGAATCGCGGGTTGTCTCAACATGGGCGGCAAGATCGCCGGCTGTATCAAGGCGATCATCGACAAGCTGGAGAAGGGAGAGACGATCAATAAGGTCGCGTGACGGCGTCGACGCGAGACGGCGCTGTTTCGTCTCGCGTGGGGCTCGCGCGAGTCCATCAGGCGGTCATCGTGTGACGCCGGTCGGGTCGACCGACGGCGACGTTTGCGAAGTCAGGATTCCGAGCGACGACTGTCCCGTGCAGGCCGCTTCGATGCGGCTGGGTTAAACGGGGCCAATGGGGCCCCGGCTATCGCGCCGGTTCGTGAGGCTTCGATCGATCGCGAAGCGATCGGGAAGCCAGGTCAGACGAGGAGTCGATCATCATGGCAGAGGCACCAGCAAAGGAATTCAGCGCTGCGATCAAGGAACTGGGCGACAAGATCGTCCAACTGACCGTGCGCGACGCCCAACTTCTGGCGGATTATCTCAAGGATACGTACGGCATCGAGCCGGCG
>CAZERK010000611.1:0-2329 GCA_964514515.1 uncultured Planctomycetaceae bacterium | reverse complement strand
CATCGCACGCAGAGAATGACTCAGGCGGTCCGCGCTAGCCTCGCCGAGCCTCCCGCCGGGCGTCTTTTGCTCCCCTTGGTGCATCAGCGACCGCAGAAACGTCCCCGTCGCGACGACGACGCAGCGACAACGCAGGACGCGACCATCCGCCAATCGCACGGCGCGAACGGCGGGCCGGTCGCCGTGCGGCGTGGCCTCTAACTCGATTTTGTCTACGAGGCCTTCGACGATCTGCAGGTTGGCAGCGGAATCAAGCAGCGACAGGGCGGCCTTCGCATAGAGTACGCGATCGCATTGCGCCCTGGGCGCCCAGACCGCCGGTCCCTTGCGGCGATTGAGGATTCTGAAATGGATGCCCGCCTCGTCCGTCGCCAAGCCCATCATGCCGCCGAGGGCGTCGATCTCGCGGATCATCTGCCCCTTGGCGATGCCGCCCATCGCGGGATTGCAGCTCATCCGGCCGACGGCCGACCGTGACATCGTGACGAGGATCGTCGGAACGCCGAGGCGCGCGGCCGCCCAGGCGGCCTCGGCGCCGGCATGACCGCCGCCCACGACAACGACCTCGGCATCGTTCGACATCCTGATAGTTATACCAGCGTCGCGACGGAGTTTCAGCGTCTCCGAAGAGCGGAGTCCGAAGCGGCCCGAGACAGAGCATGCTTGTTGCGTTACGGGGACGCGAGGTGCTCGTCGATCGTCGCCCCGAGCTGCGCGGCGGTTCGATAGCCGCGGACCGGCTCGTTGCCGACGAAGAACGTCGGTATCGATACGACTTCCAACTCGGCGGCCGAGTTCGCATCCTGCTGCAACTTGGCGAGCTTGGAGTCGTCGGCGCGACAGCCGTCGAAGCGCGTCAGGTCGAGCCCCAGATCCGCCGCCTGTTGTCGCAGCGCCTCATCCGAAAGATCGCCGTTGTTCACGAAGACGCCCGCAACGTAGTCGTAGAACCGGTCCTGGTCGGCAGCGCATTCGGCGGCTTCCGCGGCGGCCGTCGCCTGCGCGTGGCCGTCGCCTGGCAGGTGGCGGAAGACCCATCGAACCATGCCCGTGTCGATGTACTGGGCCTTGATAGCCGGGAACACCGAGTCGGCGAACAGGCCGCAGAGCGCGCATTGGGCGTCCGCGTACTCGATGACGGTCAACGGGGCATCGATCGCGCCGAGGATATGGTCCGTCTCCAGAACCGGCGGCGGAGCGCCCCACGGTCCCGGAACCGAGCCGCCGCACATCGTGCCCGAGAGGCAGACGAGCCCGCACGCGAATCCCATCGATACCGCAAGATAAGTCAGCCGACGTTCCAATCCGGTCTCCCGCCGTCGCTCGAAGCGATGCTCGTTCCCGCCGCCTCGCGCCCTCGTTACATCGCAGACGGGTTACTACGACACGATCATCTGACGCCCCCTGCCTCGCCGCCTGGCGCAACCAGTCAAAATCGGTGCATCATGGTGTGGCACAGCCTAATGGCCTGCGTCCGCACCGGCTGTTGACCGGCGCCACACAACGAGAGGCAAACAGCGTGACCGACTACACTAGCGCGTCTCTCGTGCGCACAGGCCGTTCGTTGTACGCCGGCGCGGCGACGCACGATCGCCGATTCTAGCGCGGGCGACGGCTCACTCTCAAGAGACGACGGTTTCGGACGTCTGCCTGGTGCGGCCTTGCAGGGCACGGCGGCCGGGCCGCGTAACGCGTACGGATCGAAACCGTCTGGTTTGCGGACGTTCCGCTCTCTCGCGACGCTGGATGAGCTCTGAGGATGAAGGCCTCGCCCGAGACGGCGCCTAACGAGCGCCATCGGAGCGCACCGCAGATCGCCGGTCGTCGAGGTCTCGCGTCCCTGCCTCGCGACGTTCACAGCAGGGATCGGTCGGCAATCGTGAACGGGCGTCCGTTCGCGCAAGAAGAAGCGACGATCCGCATGTCACGGATCGTCGCTTCGTTCATTAACCATCACATCATCAGGCCGCTGGCCGTCTCAAACGGGCTCACGGGATGAGGCAGGAATCGGACTTGTCGCCGAGGTTGCACATCCCGCTCGTTCCGCTGTAGGTCGGCTTGTTGGTGCCCCAGTCGACCTCGGTGTTCAAGGTGTGCGTGGTGTAAATGTGATCGCGGCCGCGCGGTCCGTACGGGGTCGAACTCGTCTTGTACTTCCCGGACAATCCGCAGTCAGGCGCCTTCTCGAAATTCGCGTGGCTATCCAAGAACAGGACGTTCTGACCTTCGCGATTCGTATGGTTGACCGAGTTTCCTCTCGAGCCGCTCGTGCGATCATCGGCCAGCGGCGTCTGCACGCCACCCTTGATGTAGGGATTGGCGTCGGCCA
>CAZERK010000610.1:0-2335 GCA_964514515.1 uncultured Planctomycetaceae bacterium | reverse complement strand
GAACGGTGGGGTCGGGCGGCGTGACGAAGTTCATCGAGTACCGCGGTCGCGGCCGGGCGGGCTCGAACGAGATGAGGGAGGGCGTCTGGCGTGGCTGCCGTATGCAGATGGCAACCGTCGCGACGGAAGGCGCCCGGCGCAGGAGATGGAAGCGGCCTCGCGTGAGGTTTGAAGCGGTCGTCGCGTGAAGCACGAGAGCAGCCGTGCGTGAGGCTGAAAACGGTCGGTAGAGTGCAAGATGGCCAAAGCGAGTAAACGAGAATACGTGTGGTTGCAGTGCAAGGAGTGCGACGACCTCAACTATCGCACCGAGATGCACCTGGGCAAGGGCGTCCCCGAAGGCCTCAAGAACGGCATCAAGAAGTACTGCAAGCGCGAGCGACGGCACACGGTCCACAAGGTGAAGCGGAAATAGCCTCTGCTCATGCACGCGGTGCGCGCGGTACGGACAGCGGGAAGACGCGGCGCACGTGGATGCGCAAGCGCAGGCCGTTGCTTCGCCGCGTGCCCGGCGCGTTCGATCGCGGTCGCGTATGGTTGGTCGGCTGGTGATGAGGGTCGGCTGTACGGCTTCCTGATCCAGGAGGTTGAAGCGAAGGAGCGTAGCTCAACTGGGAGAGCACTGGTTTCCAAAACCAGCGGTTGGGGGTTCGAGTCCCTCCGCTCCTGGTTCGAAGGTTCGAGCAAGATGGCCTGGCGTCTAGGGCGGCGTTGATCGATGGCCAAAGGCGAAAGGAAACCGCAGCACGCCGATGCGGCTTCCCAACCCGGCTCAGCCGTCGCCGATGAGGAGTATGCTGTGTCTGATTTGACTGGTGAGGCCGGCGATCGGGACGAGCTGCGGAGGGAGTCCACGTCCGCCAGCCTGCAGCAGGCGGTGTCGGCGGAGCCCGGCCGTGGTTTCTTCGAGATCTACAAGCCGGGCCAAGGCTATCACACGCGCATCGGGTCGGCGTTGGGTGCTGGCTCGCTATTGTGCTGGTTGGCGTATTTCGTGTGGGACAAGCTGTCCGTCCTGGAAACGAGCCCCACGACCAAGATTATTCAGGCCGCGGTGCCGGTGGCCATCCTCGCCGTGTTCGGCGTCCTGGGATACTGGCTGCTGGCGCTCAACCGGCGCGTTTGCGACTTTCTCATCGCCACCGAAGGCGAAGTGAAGAAGGTGAACTGGACGTCCCGCAAGGACATCCTGGGCTCGACGAAGGTCGTGATCGCGGTCATGCTGTTTCTTTGCGTCCTGCTGTTCGTCGTGGACGTGGGGTTCATGCTCTTCTTCAACTCGATCGGCGTTTTGAAGGGCGGCGGCGGGGTGCTTGAGATCGTACGGGGCTTCTTCAAGTGATGTCGGACGACCTGCAACGAACAGCCGAAGACGCGGCCGCTGTCGGCGACCGTGACGCCGCTGCTGCGATGGCCGCCGAGAACGCATCGGGTGCCGAGAAGGCGTCGGCCGTTGAGGAGACGTCTGCCGCCGAGGATGCGTTGGTTGCCAAGGAGACGTCGGCCGCCGAAAAGGCGCCGGGGGGCGACAGCGCGACGGTCCCGGCAGGCGGCCGTGAGTCGTCCTCGTCTGCGGTCGGAGCGATCGCTCGCGCCGCGATGTCGTGGTACGTGCTCCGGGTCGCCAGCAACCGCGAAGACCAGGTATGCGAAGCCCTGCGCCGCAAGGTGGCCATCGAGCATCTGGAGGAGCGCATCGGCCGCATCCTGGTGCCGACGCAACGGGAGAAGCGGATGCGCGGTCGCGTCGCCAAGGTTTACGACCGCTAGCTGTATCCCGGCTACGTGTTTGTTGAGATGGCGACGGAGGATGACGGCAGCATCCCGGAAGACGTCTGGTTCATGATTAAGGAGACGACCAGCGTCGGTGACTTCATCGGGTCGGACGGCAAGCCGACGCCGATGCGCCCGCACGACGTCGAGAAGATGCTGATGGTCGTCGAAAAGTCCGCCGAGCAGCCGACGCTGGCGGGCATGGCGGGGATGAAGAAAGGCGATCCGATCAAGGTCAAGGAAGGACCATTCGAGAATTTCGAAGGCGAGATTGACGAGGTGTTCCCGGATAAGGGCCAGGTCCGCGTGATCGTGCCCATCTTCGGCCGGGCGCCGCCGATTGAATTGGAATACTGGCAGATCGCGCCGCTGTAGGCAACCGGAGCGTTCCGCGGCGAAGACGCGAGCGGCATCGTCCAGAGGGCAGATTCGTGGCGAAGAAGAAACGGAAGACAATCGCGGCGACCTTCAAGGTGCAGGGGCCGGGCGGACAAGCGACGCCCGCGCCGCCGATCGGGCCAGCCTGCGGTCAATACGGCGAGAGCCCCGGGCAGTTCGTGCC
>CAZERK010000609.1:0-2344 GCA_964514515.1 uncultured Planctomycetaceae bacterium | reverse complement strand
GGGCCCGAGGCAGTCGGCCATGTCGATCCCCTCGATGCTGACCGCCTCGACCGGCGCGAAGTAGACGCCCAGCACCGTCGGATGCGGATCGCCCGCCAGCAGGTCCGGCGGACAACCCGGGTTGCGCACGGGATCCTTGTGATGGAAGGCGATCAGCCAGCCGTCCAGCACGTACGGCTCGGCCATCGGCGTATCGGGAGCGTACATCGAGTCGAGGTAGCTGCCCCACCACCGCAATGCCTGAATCGGGCGTCCGTCGGAGATGAAGTCGTCCGCCACGACCTTGTTCGGCAGGGGGTTCGGAAGCACCGTCACGGGCTTCGTGATCTGGAACGCCATGTCGCTGTATCGCTCGGGATCGGCGCCCCAGGTGATGGACTGCCACGGCATACCGTTCGAACTCTCCGCCGCCGGCGCGTGACCGAGCGGAGGCGCAGCGCCGCGCCGTGCTTCCTGCCATCGCCAGATCGGCGGATTCTCGGGGTTGTCCGCAACGGCCATCACGTCGAGCCAGAAGTACGGCGTCCCCTGCGGGATGAACGGCGGCGTCAACACGTAGTCGTACCGATAGATCATGCAGCCCTCGACGTTGTACAGACCCGTCGCGGTCTCGTGGACGGCGTTGAACGGCACCCGCATCGACCATAGCGGCGGGTCAAAGGGCAGGCACCACGGGAAGCCGCCGCCGCACATGTGAATGCTCAGGTTGAAGAACATCACGCCGTCGCCGCGCTTCTCCATGCCGAACTCATCCAGTTCGTAGTTGCCCCACCAATGCAAATCCGAGACCGGCATGTCCGGGGACCAAGGCCAATCGTCCGCCAAGACGCGGGTCCGATCCGCCCCCGGCGCCGCCCACTCCTGTGCGGGCAAGCCCGCGCGCTGCGGGGTGGGCCGGTGCGCCCAACCGACGACCCGCTCCGGCGCGACCCACCACAAATCGGAAGCGGCGTCGAAGGACTGCGACGGCTCGCCCGGCGGCTGCGACCATTTCGCCTCGGCCGGCACCGCCACGGGCACGTGTACGCGATAGCCGTATCCGTCGGGCTCGTCCGCGTGGTTCTCCGAGCGATCGCCCACCCACGGCGTGTACGGATCGTTGTCGCCGGAATACGTCGTCAACCAATGGCTCCACGTGTTGGGATTGGGATTGTCAAACTGGAAGCGGAAGAACGCCGGCTCCCAGAGCGGACTTTCGCAGTCCGGCGTCCACCAGGAAGCCCACCATTCGCCGGCCACCTGATGCACCGCAAACTGCCAATTGCCGGGCGGGAGAGTAGGGTTCGTGTAGTTGGTCGGATCAGGATCGAAGACCCGGACGTGGAAGTCGCACACGACGTCCACGCAGTTGCCGACGGTCACGTCGTACCAATAGGTCACGGGATGCGTGGGGTTCTGCGGGGCTTGTGGCTCGCAGACGACCGTGTCGTGGCAGGGCACGCAATGGCAGGAAACATCAACCGACCCGTCAGGATTCGTGACAAACAGTTGCTCGCACTCCTCGCCGTCCGGGCAGAAGCCGGTGCAGTACGGAATGCCGTCAAACTCGACGTGGCAGACCTCCCGGTCCACGCACTCGCATTCGATCACCTCCCATTCCTGCGGAGGCGGCGGGAGGATGTGCACGACCTGGATGATGCGATAGCCCGTCGGGTCGCCGAAGGCATCCAGCAAATCAACACCCGGCCAGCTTGCCTCGGTCCCGTAGGCGGCCCCCAGCGGCGGTACAGCGGTGATGCCGTGCGCCCAGAGCGGGATCGGCTCCATGTTCCAGAGACCCTGCGCGCCGGGCACATCGCTGAAGTCGATCTTGACGAACACGTCGAAGAAGCTCTCCGCAGGGAAGTCCGTGTCCGGGGAGACAGGACCGATGGTCTGTCCGGGGCTGACCATGCCTGCATCCGTGTTCAGGTGGATGGCGATCGCGCCGCCGCCGCCCCCGCCGCCGGCGACCAACTCGAGCTGCACCATCTCCATCGTGATGGTGCGGAACCCGCCTTCATCGACGGGATCCTCGCGGATGCCCTCCGTGAAATTCGGGGCTACATCGGGCAGAATCGGGTAGGACATCGTCATCCCCGTTGGATCCTGCACCGCAATATGGCCGCTCGTGGGCGTCAGCAGATCGAGACCCGCCGGAGGGAAGAAGATTTGCGGCGGATGATGCCGGACGACCCTGGGCAGGCAGACCTCGGTCGCATCGGGGCACGGAACGTCGCTGCAGCCCAAGCCGTCCGGCTGCGGCTCGCACGGCGGCTCGCAAGCGTCGTCAACGCCGTTGCCGTTGAGGTCGCCCAGACAGTTTGGCAAGTAGCCGATCCAGCCGCCCAATTCGTCACAGCAC
>CAZERK010000608.1:0-2346 GCA_964514515.1 uncultured Planctomycetaceae bacterium | reverse complement strand
GGGGCAGGTGGGGGCGACGTCGGCCGGGCAGCCTTGAATTTCGGGCATACGATCGGCCATGCAATCGAGGCCCAAGCGCATTTCGAGCTGCGCCACGGCGAATGCGTCTCGCTCGGCATGGTCGCGGCGATGGACCTCGCCGTCCGCCGCTGCGGATTCTCCGAGGACCATCGCGCTCGCGTCGAACGGCTCCTGGCTGACCTGGGGCTGCCGATTCGCGCGACGCGACCGATCGACGCGGCGGACGTGCTCAGCCGCCTGACCGTCGACAAGAAGGTCCGCGACCGTACCGTCCGCTTCGTCGTCCCGACGACCCTCGGCCGCGTCCGCTGGCTCGAATCGCCCGAAACCTCGGACGTGCAACAGGCGATCAACCGACTCGTGTCTTAAACCTAACGTCGCCCATCCAAATCAGTACATGATGATGGCGCGCGCCAATGCCGCTTTCCCGAATCGGCGATCAATCCGCGCGCACCTGGCGCGTTTGGAGCTGAAGCTCTCATCATCACCGCGCGCCGGCTCCCGAGGCGCCCTCGCAGGTCGTCATCCGTCATCGCGGGTGTGGGGCGAGCACAGATGAACGACGGTCTCCATCACAAGGAGATGCCGCATCAGGGCGCGAGAAGGGCCGCTACGAACGGCTGAATGTCGAGTTCATCGATCGTCCCGGAATTGTCCAAGTCTGCTCGATCGATGCTGCACGCCGGGTACTCCGTGGAATACCCCGTCGGCTCAAGGACCGCCAGGACGAACGGACCGACGTCCAACCCATCGAGTTGACCGCTGCAATTCATGTCGCCCAGGCGATAAGGACAGCCCCAGCGGGCCCAGTAGGCGGAGACTTCTCCGCCCGCGGTGGTGAACGCGCCCCCGGCGATGAGTTCGCTGTTGTGACCCGTCAGGGCCGTCACGGTGTCGTCCATACCGCTGCCCAGCGGATGCCAATTCTCGCCGTCCCAGCGCGCGATGTCGCTCGCCGCGCCTCTGCCGGCAAAGGAGAATTGGCCTCCGGCGATCAACTCGCCCTGGTAGACCGTCAGCGCGTAGACGCAGGGATATGAGAAGGCGCCGGTCAACCCTTCGCCGAGCGACTGCCAGGCGGTACCATTCCAGGAGGCAATGCGATTCGCCGGGCTGCCGCCCGCGGAAGTGAAGTTGCCCCCAGCGATCAACTCGCCATTGTAGACTGCCAAGGCGTGGACACCGCTGTTCAGCCCGTCGCCCAGCGGATGCCAATCGGCGCCATCCCAGCACGCGATGCGCCTTGCCGAGTCGCCGCCGGCCGTCGTGAAATAACCCCCGGCGATGAGCACGCCGTTGTAAACCGTCAGGGCGTTCACGCTGTCATTCATTCCGCTGCCCAGCGGCCACCAGGTCGTGCCGTTCCAACGGGCGATGTGGCTCGCCGGCTCGCCGCCGGCGACGGTGAAGTGACCCCCGGCGACCAACTCGCCATTGTAGACCGTCAGTGCAAGCACGGTGTCGTTCATCCCGTTGGCCAAGGGCTGCCAGCCCACACCATCCCAACGGGCGATGTGGTTCGCTTGGCTGGCACCGGCGTTGGTGAAGGTGCCCCCGGCGACCAATTCATTATTGTATTCCGTCAGGGCCCGCGCGGGGTTGTTCATCCCGTTGGCCAAGGGCTGCCAGCCTGCACCGTTCCAGCGTGCGATGCAGTTCGCCGGCTTGCCCCCGGCCGTCGTTAACCCGCCGCCGGCGATCAACTCGTTATTGTAGACCGTCAAAGGGCATACGAAGGCGTATCCGGGAACGTCCACACCGCTGCCCAACGACCGCCAAGTCGCTCCGTTCCAACTCGCGATGCAGCTCGCTGGGTTCCCACCAGCAGCCGCGAAATCTCCTGCCGCGATTAGCTCGCCCTCATAGACCGTCAGGCCACAAGCGTATGGATAGTCGCCGTCCAGCCCGCTGCCCAATGGCTGCCAAGTGGAGCCGTTCCAGCGCGCGATAGAGTTCGCCGGGTTGCCGCCTGCGGTCGTGAAATAGCCCCCGACGATCAACTCACCGCCATAGACTGCCAGGGCGTACGCCCAGGCATCACCTCCGACCAGCCCGGTGCCCAGCGGCTGCCAATCGGCACCGTCCCAGCGGGCGATGCAGCTTGCGGGATTGCCGCCGGCCGTTGCAAAGCAGCCACAGGCGACCAAGTGGTCGCTGTACGTCGTCAGGGCGCCCACCCAGAAGTCCATCCCGCTGCCCAGCGCCTGCCACCAAGCTCCGTCCCATCCTGCGATGTAGATGGCAAGGATGACTCCTGCAAAGGACAAAACGCCGCCAACAACCAGCACTTCAGTTTAGCCCCCCAGCCCGTCACCAACCCAGACC
>CAZERK010000607.1:0-2347 GCA_964514515.1 uncultured Planctomycetaceae bacterium | reverse complement strand
CCGGTCGTCGTCATCATTCGTGTCACGAGAGTGTTCGCGGGCTCGTGGCGAAGGCCCCTTACAGCGAATCGTGGGCCACGCCGTTCGTGCTGCCGCCGTCGTTGGCCTTGAACTCGCCGGTCGAGGCGTCGTAGTACCAGGCCTTGCTGGCCGCGGCTGCGGTGTCGGTCACGTCGTTGCCGGTGCCGCCAACGGTGAACGGGTTGTTCGGAACCCGCTGGAGATACGGGCCGTAGTCCGTCCCCGCGGCGCCCGCGGCGTTCGTCTGCGCCGTCATCTGAGCGACGAAGTTCGCGAGCGTCGGGTAATTGCCGCTGTGCTGGAGCTTGTACAGCTCGAGCTGGCCGCGGATGGTCTGCAGGTTCGTCTGGAGCGAGCTGAACCGGGCGTCCGTGCTGGCGTCTGAGAACTGCGGAATCACAACCGCCGCCAGAATGCCCAGAATGATCACGACGATCAGAAGCTCGACGAGTGTGAAAGCCGTGCGTCTCATTGTCCCTTGACCTCCCTTGCGGCCCGCCGGCGAGCCCGACGGAATGACAGCGATCGCTGCAAGCCTGTACCCTCGACCACTCCGCGCTCCCACCCGGGAGCCCTATCCTCCGCATGGTCTACGGGCAGCTATCGGGTCGCGCGACTGGGTTCTTTAGAAGCCTAGAGAATCGCGCGGCATCCACGTGGTGGCCCGCGGGTCGCCGCCCGCGAGGCTGCCGATAATCGACCGGATCATGGAGCCGAACCCGTGAGCGCCGAGCCGGGTTCCGCGAATCTCAGAGCCGGGTTCCGCGAACCCGGTGTCTGCACCGACGTCATCCCGATGTCGATCGGGGCGGCTCGGAGGATGCCGGCCATGTTGTCTTGTCCGCGCGCCGGTGCTAGGCTAGCCTCGCCGCTGAACGCTTGGGCCGCAGACCTTCAAGGGCGGTCGGTCGCGTGGGTGCGGCGATACGTCAAAGGGCTGTCAGGGGCTGCGGGTGACTGTTGCGCGCAAGAAGTGGCTGATGGGGCTGGTCAAGTTCGCCGTGTGCGCCGGCGCCCTTTGGTACCTCAGCGGCAAGCTATCGATCAATGATTACGTCCGTCTGCAGGACGATCCGCAACAGAGGCTACGCCTCGTTGAGGAGTCCGAGGACTCGCTTAGCGTTCTCGACGCCGGGACCGGCGAGCTTCGGCACGTTCCGCGAAGCGCGCTCGCCCGCGCCGAGCAACTCGGAAAGAACCAACGGCCGATCGAGTACGGCTTGCGATACGTCCTCCACAGCGTGGATTGGAGTTGGATGTGGTGGGCGTTTGTGGCGAACGGACCGGCCGTCTTCCTCATGGCATGGCGGCTGCGCCTGCTGCTCACGACGCAACAGATTCATATTCCGCTCCGCGACGCCGTCTGGCTGACCTTCGCCGGAAACTTCTTCAACTTCTCCATGCCCGGCACGACCGGCGGCGATCTCTACAAGGCCTACCACATCGCCAAGCGGACGCACAAGCGAGCCGAAGGCGTCACCATCGTCTTCCTGGATCGCGTGATCGGCCTCATCAGCTTCCTGCTCCTGGCCGCCGCCGCCATTTTCGCCTCGTGGGGCAAGGACATGATCGGCGTCTATGGCCGATGGGTTGGCTACCTCCTCGTCGCGTTGATCATCGCTTTCTGCCTGTTCTTCTCGCGACGGATTCGACAGCTCATTCGTTACGAGCGGCTTCTTCAGCGTTTGCCCTTTGCCGACAAGCTGCGCCGCGTGGACGAGACAGCGTTCAACTTCCGGTATCACCCGCGCGAACCCCTCTTGGCGCTCTTCGGGACGATCGTGCTGCACGTGGTGGTGGGCTTGTCGCTTTACTTTCTGGCGTTGGGCCTGGGGATTCGGCCCGGCCCCGATCGGTCGCACGCCGATCTGTTCCTGGCGAGCCTGCTGTGTTTTGTCGTGGGCTACCTCTTCGCCGCCGTGCCCATCAGCGTGCAGGGCTTCGGCATCCTCGAGGCCGTCTTCATCCGCGTGCTTGTGGCCGGTGAATGGTGCTCGATGAACCAGATGATCGCCATGTCCCTGGGTATTCGGGTGGTTCAGATCGCCTGGTCGCTGCCTGGCGTGTTTGTGCCATGGCTGGGCTTCAAGATGCCGCCACATGAGACCGCCGCGGTCGCAGCACGCTCTGCCGGACGTGACGCGGCTTCCACCTCGTGATGTTTCAAGCAGCGCCGCGCCCAGGCATTCAGCACGAGCTGCGGCATTTCCCGGCTGCATGCGACTCCGGACCAGGTAGCGGCCCCGCCCCAGCGCGGCCCAAGACGCAACACCCGGCAGAACTCCGCCGCACCCCAGGTAGGGCGCGACCCAAACACCTAAATCTG
>CAZERK010000606.1:342-2352 GCA_964514515.1 uncultured Planctomycetaceae bacterium | reverse complement strand
CGAGGGGCTCTACTCCGGCATTGAGTGGACCAACCCGCCGGAGCCGGTCCGCAAGGCGTTCGAGTCACATAAGAAGTGGGCGGCGTTCAAGAACGTGCCGCCGGCTGATGTCGCCGTGTCGCTGCGCGTGATTACGCGCGCGGCCAGCCACCGCATCTGCAAGGCCGCGTTCGAGTACGCCAAGAAGTTCGGCTACAAGTCGGTCACGATTTGCGAGAAGCCGAACGTGCTGCGCGAGACCAGCGGCCTGTTCACCAGCGCCGGCAAAGCAGTCGCCAAAGACTATCCCGGCATCGCCTGCTGGGAGACGAACATCGACGCGCAGATGATGTGGCTGTCGAAGAACCCTGAGGACTACGGCGTCGTCGTGTGCAGCAACATGTTCGGCGACATCGCCTCGGACGCGTTCGCCGGCCTGGTCGGCGGGCTGGGATTCGCGTGCAGTGCGAATATCGGCGAGGAAGTGGCGGTCTTTGAGCCGACGCACGGTAGCGCGCCGAAGTACGAGAAGCTCGATCCGCCGATCGTGAACCCGATCGCGATGATCCTGAGCGCGTGCATGATGCTGGATCACCTCGGCGAGACGCAAAAGTCGGAGCGGATCAAGCGGGCGATCGCGGCGGTGGTCGCGGAAGGCAAGGTGCGGACGTACGACATGCTGCGCCTGCCCGGCGGCCCGGATGTATTCAAGCACGGCGCGGCCAGCACGAAGCAGATGGGCGAGGCGATCATTCAGAAGCTGTGAGCCGTAAGCCTGAAGCCGTGAGCCAGACTGTGGCACCGGCGTCCCGCCGGTGGGTAGCGGCCGACCCCCGAGTCGGCCGTAGGTGCCGCGCGAATCTCCCGGCGCCGAGCGCCGCGCAGGGAGTCAGAGATGGCAGAATCCGAGTACCTCAAACGACCAGACGCAGCCGGCTACCTCAGGGTGCTTGAGGCACTTCAATTCTGGGATCCTATCGGAGTGCTGAGCGATCCAGCTTGTCCGCGCGACGAGTACGATGTCTATGCTGCCCCGATCGTCCGGCTGCTCGATCGGGGAGTCTCAGCCGAGCAGTTGATGCGGGTTCTTCGCCACATCGCGAGGGAAGAAATGTGCATTGAGTCCAACGCGGAGCGCGACGCGAAAGTCGCCGCCGATCTCGTGGCGTTTGGGCGGGACTGGAACCGTACCTGACGAACGGATAGCCGCCGACCCCGAGTTGGCGTCACCGTAGCGGCCGACCCCCGAGTCGGCCGTGGGAGCCGGACATGCGTTCCGACCACAACCGTATACCGCTCCGCGACCTACGAACCTACAGCGCGAGCCGCGCCGTGCGTCACCAGGACTGTGACTATAGCGGCAACATCGATGTACACTTGACCGTATGTGCAAGGCGAACCGACGCATTTACGGCCGTCGAGCCCGCGCGGCTTGTATGCGAAAACGTCGAATTCTATTGCAGTAACCTCGGTTTCCGGCTCTACGGATACTGCCTGATGCCGGACCATTTGCACGTGCTCCTGTCGCCGGCCGAATCGCGAATTTCGGTCGGTACTTGGTTACGGCAGTTCAAGAGCTTCACCACCCGGCAGCATCAGTTGCGGACCGGCAACGCCGAGTTGTGGCAGCGCTCGGCGCACGATCATGTGTGTCGCACGGAGGAAACGGCTGAGCATGTGCTGACGTATATCGTCAACAATCCGGTTCGGGCGGGACTGGTTCAGCGCTGGCAGGACTGGCCGTGGACGAAGGTGTTCGTAGACCTATGACTGCCTCACAGCCACTACGGCCGACTCGGGGGTCGGCCGCTACGTTTGGGCGACGCGCCGCCCTGGAGGAAACATGATTAACGACAAGGACATCCAAACGCTCTTCAGTTCCGTCCTCGAGCGCATCGGCAACAAGGACCTCCGCGACAAGGTCGTCAAGACCTGGGTCCTCGGCTGCCAGCGCGGCGGCTGGAACAGCGTGGAGGAGCTCAAGAACATGCCCTTCACGCTGCTCACCAAGACCCACGGCGTAAACTTCAA
>CAZERK010000606.1:0-332 GCA_964514515.1 uncultured Planctomycetaceae bacterium | reverse complement strand
CCCAGGAACCCGCGTACGGCGCAAAGCTGCCGTACAAGGTGGACTACGACCGCCTGCTCGCCGGCGGGCTGCTGCACGACGTCGGCAAGCTCGTCGAGACCGAGCCGGACGGGAAGGGCGGCTATCGCAAAAGCCGGGCCGGCGCGTGCCTGCGTCACCCGATCTCGGGCACGGCGCTGGCGGTCGAAGCCGGCATCAAAGACGACACGGTCCTGAACACGATTGCCTGCCACGCGAAAGAAGGCGAAGGCGCCCCCAAATGCCTGGAAACGGTGCTGATCCACCAGGCGGATTTCGCGACGTTCGATCCGCTGGTGATGATGGAGTAAGGG
>CAZERK010000605.1:0-2364 GCA_964514515.1 uncultured Planctomycetaceae bacterium | reverse complement strand
CGGTAGGCGGCGGAGCGGCGGGATGGCCACGCCGGTGAGGCGCACGTTGAGTTGGCTGATCGGCAGCAGTAGGAGCTGGTAGGCTTTGCTGTACAGTCCCAGGGACTCAGCGCCGAGCCGCCACCCGATCAGCAGGTTGTCGCAATTGCGGATCAGGTATTGGAGCATGTTCGAGCCTGCCAGCGTGCCGCCGAAGGAAAGCATGGCTCGAATGCCGGCGCCTCGGGTCGGCAGGCGGGGCCGCCAGGCGCACGCCGAAAGCAGGCCGAGCATGTTGACCAGCGCCGCGACGATCTGCATGACGACCAACGACCAGTATCCGAGGCCGGCCCAGCCCGCCGCGACGGCGAGAACAGCCGCGGCGAGCACCGAACCGACCTGGACGACGGCCAGCACGCCGAAACGCATCTGCCGTCGCAATAGGGCTTGATGCTGTATCGAGAGGCCGCCCAACAGGAAGGTGACGGCCAAGGCGATGGTGACCGCCTTCAGCCGCGGTTCGCCGTAGAACCACGCGATGGCCGGCGCGACGAGCGTCATCGCGAGCGTCAGCGCGGCGCCGAAGCTCGTGTTGACCCAGAAGAGCGTGCTGACCTGCCGATGCGTGATTTCCGGCCGCTGGATTGTCGCGACGGCGAGGCCCATGTCGCGGAAGCGATCGACGAATCCCGTCAGCGCCAGCACCATCGCGATGAGGCCGAAGTCACGAGGCGTCAGCAGCCGGGCGAGAATCGCCGTCGAGCCGATGCCGATCGCGAACTTGCAAGCCTGGGCGAGCAGCGTCGCGGCCCCGGCGCGCACGGAATGCGTGCGCAGGTTCTCCGAGAGCGCATCGGGCCGGGAGTATCGGCGTTCGAAATCAGACGGCTCGGTCATGGAACATCCGCTGCCCGCGACGCATTCTTGCCGTCGTCAGGCGCACGGGCAAGCTCCGGGGCAGAGGAAACGTCGCAAGCCAAGGCAATCGCAAGCGATCCGGAGCGCGACTTCATCGCGATGGGTGAGTTGCCTTCGACTGGCGTCAACGCCCTCAACGACCATCCGAGCGGTCCTTGCCGCGAGAAGGCATCGCGAAGGCAATGCCTCCTTGCAGCATGCCAAGCCCGCGCCAGAAGGCCCTGATGAACCCCAGGGGCGCGTAGGCGAGGTAGCGCACATCTCGCAGCCGTCGGAGCAGGCGGACCGTCATCGGCGCCTGCGCGGCCAGCAGCAGACCAAGGGCGACGACGGGCGCCCATCGCAGGGGGGGCAGCCAAAACAGAGGAACCGAGACCAGGCCGAGGACGGCCAGAGGCGGCTGCGCGTGATCGATGAGGTTACTGTACGAGTTCGACGTAGATCGACCGCGCCGCTCCGCGTGCAGCCAGACGCGCCAGTAGCCTTGCTGCCGTTGCGTTCGCAGGTAGGACCGCCATCGCGTCGGGTGATAATGCCTGACGCGCGACGACCGCTCGAAACGCAGTTCAAAGCCGGCCTCGATCACGCGAAAGGCCAACTCCGCGTCCTGCGCCTTCTGGTATCGCTCGTCGAACCCGTCCAACTGCTCCAGGACGGCCCGGCGGTAGAGAACGTTGAAGGTCGCCAGAAAGTCAACGCTGGACGGCATGGCGAGGTGCCGCTCGATGATCTCCTCGTGGATCAGGCAACTTAGGAGGGAGTCGGGCGCCATGTTGCCGTAACTGCCGCCGACCCCGGCGACGCGGGGGTCGTCCATGAAGGGGAGCAATCGGTCCAGGGCGTCCGGCTCCGCCACGCAGTCCGCGTCCAGGAACCAGATCAGCGGCTGCTTCGCCGCACGCCAGCCGGCGTTTCGGGCCGCGCCGGGGCCGCCGGGCGGGATGCGAAGGCAGACGACCGGGAACGGCGCGACGATCGACGGCGTTTCGTCCGTCGAGCCGTCGTCCACGAGGATCAACTCCGCCAACGGCGCCTGGGGCCGCGACGCGATGGCCGTGACGGCCTCAAGGCAAGGACGAATCGTCCGGGCACAGTTCCGGCCAGGGATGACCAAGCTGACGAGACCGGCAGTCAAACGCGATCCATCCAATTGGTGCCGCGAGAAAGCCGCAGTATAGTTGATCTGGTTCGGTGCATCATCGGCGTCGCTCGGACGGGCCAACATGCGCCCGAGCAGCCCATGGCAAGACGGGGGCCGGCGCCGAGCCCAAGGCCGGCCGCAGCCCAGGACGTTTTGCGGCCGCGAACCGCGCATGCTCGCCGTCGGCCACAGGGGGCCGACGCTACGGGTTTTCAACAGAGCGAAACCAAACACCGAGACATGCCATGAAATCCCTCCGCTACGACTCGACGATCCTGGCGTCGGTGCTCGTCTTATGCGGCGGGTGCGTTCCAATCCTGCCGACG
>CAZERK010000604.1:0-2371 GCA_964514515.1 uncultured Planctomycetaceae bacterium | reverse complement strand
GCCTGAACGCGGGGCTAATCGATCCGGGCCGTTAACGGAAACCGCTCCAGCGCCAGCTTGTCGACGGGCTGGTCAATCGGCATCGGATACTGGCCGGAGAAGCACGCCGTGCAGTAGCCGGCGGCCCCGTTCGCGGCACAGCTCAGCATCCCTTCCAGAGAAAGATAGGCGAGCGAGTCGACTTCCAGGTAATCGCGGATTTCGTCGACGGTTCGGCCGGCGGCGATCAACTGGGCGGTGTTGGGAAAGTCGATCCCGAAGCAGCAGGAATGGCGAATTGGCGGACTGGCCACCCGAAGGTGAATCTCCTTCGCGCCGGCCCTTCGCAGCGCGCCCATCTTGCCGCGCGTCGTCGTGCCGCGCACCACGGAGTCTTCCACGACAACGAGGCGTTTGCCGCGAACGGCGTCCCGGATCACGTTGAGCTTGAGCTTGACGACGAGGTCCCGCTCATGCTGCGTCGGCATGATGAAGCTGCGGCCCATGTAATGACTCGTCGTGAAGCCGCGCCGGACAGGGATGCCGCTCTCCTCGCTGTAGCCGATGGCCGCGCAGCGAGCGCAGTTGGGAACGGGGATCACCGCGTCGGCCTGCAGGGGCGACTCCCGGGCCAGTCGGCTGCCCGTGGCGACGCGGAAGCTGTGCGTGTTTTGCCCGAAGATGTTGCTGGAGGGATTGGCAAAGTAGACAAGTTCGAAGATGCAATGGGCCGGTCCGGCGGCGGGCGGCTGCGCGAACGTGCGGCTCGACAGGCCTTGATGTGAGAGCGTGACGATCTCGCCGGGGGCGACGTCCCGCACGTACACGGCGTCGATGATGTCCAAGGCGCAGGTCTCGCTGGCCACCACGTAGGCGCCGCTTTCCATCTGCCCGACGCACAGGGGCCGAAGGCCGAAGGGGTCGCGGGCGGCTTCGATGCGGTCCGGGAAGATGAAGAGCAGGCAGTAGGCGCCCTTGAGCTCGCGAAGCACGGCGGCCAGGGGATCCGGCGTGTTGGCATATTGGGGGTTGGCCAGGAGGTGCAGGATGACCTCGGTATCGCTGGTCGTTTGGAAGATGGCGCCTTGTGCTTCGTGACGGGCCCGCAGTTCAGGCGCGTTGACCAAGTTGCCGTTGTGTGCGACCGCGACCTGGCCGCGCGAATACTGTACAAGCAACGGCTGGCAGTTGACGTCGTGACAGGAACCGGTCGTCGAGTAGCGGACGTGGCCGATGGCGGCCGTGCCGTGCAAGGCGGCGAGGGCGCGCTGGTCGAAGACCTGCGTGACCAAGCCCATCGCAGCGTGTCGATGGATCGACTTGCCGTCGGTCGTGCAGATGCCGGCGGACTCCTGACCGCGGTGTTGAAGCGCGTAGGCGCCCAGGTACGTCAACTCGGCGGCTTGCACGTGCCCGAAGACTCCGAAGAGCCCGCAGGCTTCCTTCACGTCATCGCTGTGCGACGGACTTTCCTGGGACAACGGTCGGCGGTCTCCTGTCGTGAACGACGCAGCGTCTAACGATCTTCTTGCGTGAGCATAGGACGATCGGGCGGACGCCGCAACGGGGGCCGTTTGAACGCGGCCGGGCGCATCGGGCTTGACGCGCCGCGGCGGAGCCGTCAGCCGTCTGCCGCCCGGTGGTTGATGTCATCCAGCCGGTCCTGGGCGTAGCGGCGGAGCGTCGCGTCGTCGGACTCCTGAATGACCTTCGCGAAGAGCCCAACGGCCTTGGATGGCTGAAAGTAGGACGTGCCGCGCGTGCGATTGTTGATGTAGAAGGCGCCGAGCATGTACGATGCCCAGACGCCGCTTTCCCGGTCGGCGCATGCGCGAAGCATCGCGTCTTCCGCACCCGTCAAGTCGCCAATGTGCATACGGCAATGCCCCAGATGTACGAGTACGACCGCCTTGCTCGATCGCGTGGGCACTGCAACCGCTCGCTCGAATAGCTCGGCAGCCCGGGCATACTCCCGCTGGTCGAACAAGAACTCGGCCTCGCGGAAGAGCGTGCGAGCGCGGAGTTCAACGCCCAGGAGCAGTAGGATCGGGATGATCGGAACGACGCTCCAGGCGAAGCGGATCGACAGGTCCCGTCGAAGAATCAACCCGGCGTGGAGCACGGCCAGGAGGTAGGCGGGAATCCAGAAGGCGGGCATCTTCGTGGAAGCGGCGAGCGCGGCCGCTACGCCGAGCAACACGGAGAGTATTCGGCCTCGCCGAGGACAGGCCGGCGATCGCCCCGCCTGTACAAGCAAGGCACAGACGAAGACCCATCCGTAAAGCCAAACCTCGGCCGCGATGGACCGTTCGAGGTCGGGGAGGATCTCGGTGGTTGGACCGCAGTACACGTCCACGCGCGTGCCGCGGACGAGCGGATGGTCGAGGCGCAG
>CAZERK010000603.1:0-2377 GCA_964514515.1 uncultured Planctomycetaceae bacterium | reverse complement strand
TATTGGATGGGATCGTCCGCACCAAGCGGGCCGAGGTCCAGGCCGCGAAGCAGGACCGTCCGCTGGCGACGTTGTTTCGGGAGATGCCGGACGCGCCGCCTCCGCGGGACTTCTATGCGGCGGTCGCTGCGCCTGCGAGCCGGCCCCGGCTCATCGCTGAGATCAAGAAGGCGGCGCCGTCCGCCGGACTGATCCGCGAGGACTTCGATCCCGTCGGCATCGCGCGAACTTACGAACAGAGCGGCGCCGACGCCCTCAGCGTGCTGACTGACGCGACGTACTTCGCCGGCCGACTGGACTTCATCGCGCAGGTCAAGCGTGCTGTCTCGCTGCCGGTTCTTCGGAAGGACTTCATCGTTGACGAGTACCAGGTGTTCGAAAGCCGGGCTGCGGACGCCGACGCCATCTTGTTGATCGCCGAGGTCCTGTCGCCAGCCCAGATCGAATCGTTGAGCGAGATGGCTTGCCGGCTCGGCATGGCCAGCCTCGTCGAGGTGCATACCGCCGATTCGCTGAGGGCCCTGCTGCCGATCCTGTCCGCCGAGCGCCGGACTCTGCTGGGCATCAACAACCGCGACCTTCACGCCCAACGCACCGACTTGGAGATGACCGTCAGGTTGAGCGCGCAACTGCCGCCGGGGACGCCGTTCGTTTCAGAAAGCGGCGTCCGGTCGCGGGAGGACGTCGAGCGGCTGCGCGAGGCAGGCGCCAGCGCCCTGCTGATCGGTGAGACGTTCATGCGAGCCCCCAACATCGCCGCGAAGATGCGCGAGTTGTTCGCCGAGCGACCGATCTAAGGCGCGGCGCGTGGGCAGAGAATCGAGTCGACGGGTACAGGACCCGACTGCCTCACAGAATTGGGGGGGCGGCTTCAGGATTCGGCCGGGGATCTCCGGGCTTGATGGGGCAGCGTCTCGCTATTGCGCCGTGGCCTGGTCGATCGCGGCCTTGAGGTCTCTCTTGCTGGGGGGGCCGACGAACTTCTTCACGACCTCGCCGCCCTTGAAAACCAGAACGGTTGGAATGGCCTGGATGTTGTATTTGACCGGCGTGTCGCGGTTTTCCTCGGTGCTGAGCTTTCCGATCTTGGCCTTGCCGGCGTACTCGCTCGCCAAGTCGTCGATCGTTGGGCCGAAAGCCTTGCACGGCATGCACCAATCCGCCCAGAAGTCCACCACGACGGGCTGATCCGACTGCAAAACCTCTGCCTCGAAGTTGGCATCCGTGAATTCGCGCGTCTGGGGTCCTGCCATCTGTACAGCCTCCGCGTTCGGCTCCGGCGCCTCGTCGCGGTCTGTCACGACCGAGAACACCGCCTTCGTTCTTCCTTCGATGCGCCGTTGACTTGTCCCGTCGGCTGACGCCCGATCGGTCGCCTGCGGCCAAGTCCCCTCTGTTTTCAAGGACGGCCGGATTCTAGATGGTTGCTTCCTGTGAGTCAAAGGCACGTCTGGGAGCCAGGACTGGCCCGCGCAAACGCTTTCTCGCGTGTTGGGCGCACTGGCATCCGCCTTAACAGAGCCGTCCCGACAAGTCGGGATGAGGGCGCACTCCTCGCGCCCCCGGTCAGGACTATCCTTGGAGCTTGTGGCCGGAGCCCGCTCATGCTATCCTTAACAGGGAGGGTCCTGACCGGCGCTGCGCGAGCCCTTCGGCCGGCGGGGGATCATCTTCATGTATTTTGCGGAACCGCTCTCCTTGTGCCCAGGGGCCGGTGGCAAGGGGAGTTGCGCGCGGGCTTCAATTGGACGCCCGGGCGGACCGCCCTGCCTGGTTCGCCTCTGAGGACGGAAGCGACCGCGTGAGGGGGCGTTTCTCGCGGTCGACGTCCTGAGCTTGGCGCCGGCGACGGCCGTCGTGGGTCCGCACGCGGGAAGTGCGGCTCCCCATCAGGCGACTTCGCGAGACCCTTGAGTCGCCGCGTGAGTGCGGGCGGACAGCAAAACGCCGGCCCGAGGAGGAACGAACGAATGTGCCCACGTCGCCTAGGTTCCTGCGTCGTTCTTGCCGCAGCCGTCCTTCTCGCCTCACCCCCCTTCGCATCCGCCCAGTTGGAGGTCGGCGAGCATCTTGCGATTTGCATCGACACGCCGCGCGGCTACGCGGGACCGACGGAAACCGGCTCGCATGTTGGGTGGCGATATCAGCTCCACCACCGCGACGCGACCTACTTGGCCCTTCATTTCGTCGATTTCGACTTGGCCCCGGGCGACTATCTGGTGGTCTGTGACGCGGACGGCAATCAGCGCTATACGCTGAAAGGTCGTGGCAAGATGAACGCGGGCGCCTTCTGGGCGCAGCACGTCAAGGGGGACACCCTTCTTCTCGAACTGGTTCAGAACAACCCGGACGGGGGGCGCGGTTTCAGCATCGACGA
>CAZERK010000602.1:0-2399 GCA_964514515.1 uncultured Planctomycetaceae bacterium | reverse complement strand
GACAGTATGGACGATGGCGATATCGAACGGGCTGATGCTCTGCAGGACAAACGCGCGCTTCTGGAAGGCATCATCGCGCATATCCCGTGCGGCGTGTATTGGAAGGACCGCGCGGGTCGCTACCAGGGCTGCAATGCGGCGTTCGCCCGGGCCGCTGGCGTGCTGCGGCGCGAAGACATCGTGGACAAGACCGACTACGACTTGGCGTGGGAGCGTGAGCAGGCGGAGTGGTTCAGAAGTTGCGACGAGCGGGTCTTGGCGACTGGCGAAGCCATGCTCAACATCGAGGAGGCCGAGCGGCAGGCCGACGGTCGCGTGGCTCAGTTGCTGACCAGCAAGGTGCCGCTCCGCGACAGCGGAGGTCAGGTCTGTGGCGTGCTGGGCATTGACACGGACATCAGCGAGCTGAAGGCGGCTGAGGCCGAATTGCGGCGCGCGCGCGACGATCTCGATGCTCGTGTCCGCGAGCGCACCGCCGCGCTGGCAGCGGCCAACGAGCAGCTTCGCAACAGCCAGGAACGCTACCGCCTCGTGGCGGAGCTGACCTCGGATTTCGCGTATGCCTTCTGCGTGGAGCCAAGCGGCGGCTTCCGCGCGGAATGGGTGACGGACGCCTTTGCGCGAATCACCGGTCATCCCCCGGCAGCGTTGGAGCCGATGCGTGCGTTGGAACGAATCGTACACTCGGATGATCGCCCGATTGCACAACGGCGGGCGCAGGTGTTGTCGGCCGGGAAGCCGCTGACCACCGAGTTTCGCGTCGTGACCCGAGATGGGCGTGTGCGTTGGTTGCGTGATCACGCTCGGCCGATCTGGGATGAGCGAGCCCATCGCGTCACGCGAGTCCTGGGGGCCGCTCAAGACATCACTGATCGCAAACATGCGGAAGAGGAAGCGCGCCAACACCAAGCCGCGCTCGTGCACATGGCCCGGCTGAGCATGCTGGGCGAGCTGACGGCGCAGCTTGCGCATGAAATCAACCAGCCGCTGTGCAGCATTGTCGGCAACGCCCAGACCGCGTCTCGGCTGCTGGCCGCGAACCCGCCCGACTTCAGGGAGTTGCGCGCGACGCTCGATGACATCGCCGTGCATGGCAATCGTGCGGCCGACATTATTCGCCGGCTACGTGGCTTCCTGCGGCTGCAACAGCCCAAGCCGGTCGTCTTGAACATCCACCGCGTGGTTGAGGACATCGCCGCTCTCGCGGAAGCGGACGCGCGCCAGCATGATGCCCGGATTCGGTTTGACATCAGCCCGCATCTGCCGGCCGTTCGCGGTGATCCCATCCAGGTCCAGCAGGTCATCCTGAATCTCGTGCGTAATGGCCTGGAGGCGATGATGGAGATGCCCGCCGGCACGCGTGCCCTGACGGTACGGGCACGCCTGGATTATGCCGGCCGCGTGGTGGTCAGCGTGAGCGACATGGGTTCGGGCGTTCCGGACGCGCTGGCAGCTCGGATCTTCGAGCCGTTCTTCACGACCAAGTCCTCCGGCTTGGGGATGGGCCTGGCCATCAGCCGGTCCATCGCGGAGGCGTATGACGGAAGCTTGTGGATGACGCGAGACAGGGAGCACGGAACGACGTTTCACCTCGCGCTGCCATGCGACAACGCCGGAGGTGAGGCATGACGCGACAAGGCGACCGCGGCCTCGTCTTCGTCGTTGACGACGATGCGGGCGTGCGACGGATGATCAGTCGCATGGTTTGCTCCGTGGGCTTGCGTGCCGAGACGTATGCGTCCGTGCAGGAGTTCCTGGACCTGTACGACCGTGACGAGACGAGCTGCCTCGTGCTGGACGTGCGCATGCCGGGCCTGAGTGGTCTGGACTTGCAGGAACACCTGGCGGCAATCGGGGCCCCGCTGCCGATCATCTTCATCACCGGGCACGGCGACGTCTCGATGGGCGTGCGCGCGATGAAGCGCGGCGCCGCCGACTTCATCGAGAAACCCTTCCAGGACCAGGTCTTGTTGGACGCCATTCATGCCGCGCTGGTGCGAGCCGCCGAGCTGCGAACCGCGACAGCGGCGCGGGATGATGCGCGCAACCGCTTGATGACGCTCACGCCGCGCGAACGCCAGGTGTTGACGCTTGTGGTCGCCGGCAAGCTGAACAAGCAGATCGCTGCTGAACTCGGCACTGCGGAACAGACCATCAAGATGCACCGCGGTCGGTTGATGCGGAAGATGGGCGCGGATTCACTTCCGGCGCTCGTCCGGCTCGCCCAACTGGCCAGTGTGACCAACGAGCTGCCCGGCTGAATCGGCCGCCGTCGACCGGAGAGCGGTGCGGGGCATACCAAAGTATCTAGCGCGACACACGAAGGTTGCGACTCGCCCGGGGGCGCGCGGGGTGATGTGTTCAGTGGCAGGCGCTCGCTTGGCTGCGGGGGCCGGCGC
>CAZERK010000601.1:0-2403 GCA_964514515.1 uncultured Planctomycetaceae bacterium | reverse complement strand
TCAAGCACGTGCCCATGATGGAGACGAACGTCGGCGAGGCGATCAAGAACAACATCCGCGGCACGCAGACCGTGGCGGACGCCGCCAAGCGCTACGAGGTCCAGCGCTTCGTGATGATCTCGACCGACAAGGCGGTCAACCCAACCAGCGTCATGGGTTGCACCAAACGCGTGGCGGAGATGTACATCCAGCAGCTCCGCCAGCAGGCCAAGACGCAGTTCATCACCGTTCGCTTCGGCAACGTTCTCGGCAGCAGCGGCAGCGTCGTGCCGATTTTTGCCCGACAGATCGCCGCCGGCGGGCCCGTCACCGTCACCGACCCCAACATGACCCGCTACTTCATGACCATCCCGGAGGCGAGCCAACTCGTCTTGCAGGCCGGCACGATGGGCAGCGACGGCGACATCTTCGTGCTCGACATGGGCGAGCCCGTCAAGATCGTGGACCTCGCGCGCGAGATGATCACGCTGAGCGGCCTGCGGCCCGGCGACGACATCGAGATCAAGATCACGGGCGTGCGCCCCGGCGAGAAGCTCTACGAGGAACTAAGCGTCACCGGCGAGAACATGGGGCGCACGACGCACGAGAAGATCTACGTCTGGCGAAACCGGAAGGAGGACTGGCCGCGGATCTGCCAGTTGATGGCTGAACTGATCGCCGTGGCCGACGACCTGCCGCCCGAGCAACTCAAGGCGAAGCTCGCCGATCTCGTCCCGGAATTCTCGCCAGGCGCCGTACCCGCGGCACCGATCAAGTCGCCCCCGGCGAAACGTCTGGCAGAGCAGCCGGACGGAGACCTTGACGGTCCCTCGTTCGTCGAATCGCAAACCCCTCCCCATTACGCCTGACAGCCCTCGACAAAGGCGCCCGTTCACGGCGCCGAAGAGATCCCGCGCTGCACGCGCATTTGCCATGTAGCGTTCCCGTCGCGCCAGGACAGCCGCCGCTGGCTTCACGTGGGCGAATCGGCTACCCTATAGAACTCACGTGACTTCCCGCGTCGAAGGCACGGCTCAAACGCGGCGACGACGGAGGGCAAACGCTGCCTTCGACTTTCCGCCGATTCGGCAGCCGCAGTCGCAGTCGCAGAAGGGCCTGCCGGAAAGGAAACGCTTCATGATCGACCCACGTGTCACCAAGCTGGCGGATGTCCTCGTCAACTATTCCTGCGCCCTGAAGCCAGGCGAGAGACTGCTGATCGAGGCGATCGACGTTCCGCACGAATTCACCTGCGAATGCATCCGGCTGGCACGGCAGGCCGGCGGCGTCCCGCTGGTCAAGCTGGAGTCAAACCGCGTCAAACGCGCCTTGATGCTGCACGGCACGCACGAAGGCTGGGACCTGATCGCCGACGTCGAGCGCCACGCCATGGAGAACGCGCAATGCTACATCGGCGCGCGCGGCAACCCCAACGCAAGCGAGACGGCAGACGTGCCGGGCGATCTCCAGAGGCTGTATGAGAGCACCCTTTGGAAGCGCGTCCACCTGGACGTCCGCGTCAAGAAAACGCGGTGGGTGGTGCTCCGCTGGCCGAGCCCGTCCATGGCTCAGATGGCGGAGATGTCCACCGACGCGTTCGAAGACTTCTTCTTCAAGGTCTGCACGATGAACTACCGGCGCATGAGCGAAGCCATGAAGCCCCTCACCGACCGCATGAAGCGAACCGACATGGTTCGCCTCGTCGGCCCGAAGGACACGGACCTAAGTTTCTCCATCAAGGGCCTGCCGGCGATCCCGTGCGACGGCAAGATGAACATCCCGGACGGCGAAGTCTTCACCGCGCCGGTGCGAGACTCGGTCAACGGCGTCATCCACTACAACGCGCCGACGATGTACCGCGGCGAGACGCACCTCGATATTCGGCTGGTCTTCAAGAACGGCAAGATCGTCGAAGCAACCAGCACGCAAACGGAAAAGCTCAACGAGGTCCTGGACAGCGACCCGGGCGCCCGCTACGTCGGCGAGTTCGCCATCGGCGTGAATCCGTACTGCACGAAGGCGATGAAGGACATCCTGTTCGACGAGAAGATCGGCGGGTCAATTCATTTCACGCCCGGCGGCTGCTACGACGAATGCGACAACGGCAACAAGTCCGACGTGCATTGGGACATGGTGATGATCCAGACGCCTCCCTACGGCGGAGGCGAAATCCGCTTCGACGGCACGGTCATCCGAAAGGACGGCCTGTTCGTCCCCGACGACCTGCTTCCGCTGAATCCCGAGAACCTGATGCGGGCCTGAGTCCTCGTGCGCGATCCTGCAACGCAAACAGCAGCGGCCGAGCTCCCGCTCGGCACGTGTCTGGCGTGTAGCGTCGGCCCCCTGCGGCCGACGCAGGCCACGACCGGGCCGCGCCACCTGCGGCGTCGGCCGGCCCGGCGCGCCGGGAACGCGGCGGGGTTT
>CAZERK010000600.1:0-2409 GCA_964514515.1 uncultured Planctomycetaceae bacterium | reverse complement strand
GGAGACGACAGGTGGGCAATCCGAAGGATCTGCGGTATTTGTCAACGCACGAGTGGCACAAGCTGCAAGGCGATGTTTGCACGATCGGCATCACGCAATTCGCCGCCGACCAATTGACGGACATCACGTACGTCTCGCTTCCGGCGGTGGGGACGGCGGTCACGGCCGGCAAGGCGTTCGGCGAGGTGGAGAGCGTCAAGGCGACGAGCGAGCTGGTCAGCGGCGTGACGGGCGTTCTCAGCGAGATCAACCCCAAGCTGAGCGATTCGCCGGGCCTGGTGAACAGCGATCCGTTCGGCGAAGGCTGGATGGCGAAGATCAAGGTCTCGAAGCCTGCCGAGTTCGAGAAGCTGCTGACCGTTGCCGCCTACGAGGCGCAGCTCGGTCATTAGAAACCGTTTGTCGTTGAGCAACCGACGTTCCTTGCCCGTCGCCCGGACCGGATGGAGGGCGAGGCGGCGTGGCGTGGCGCGCGGAGGCCCGACGGAGCGGTGCACGCCTGATTGGATCAACCATGAGATACACGCAATTGACCGACGACAACGTGCGGGAGATGCTCGGCAAGATCGGCGTCTCGACCGTGGACGATTTGTTTCGGACGGTGCCGGCTGCGTTTCGGCTGAAGCGTCCGCTGGAAATCCCCGCGGCCATGAGCGAGCCGCAATTGCAGGCCCATCTGCAGGCGCTGGCGGCCAAGAATCGCGGCTGCGACCAGTACGTCTGCTTCATGGGCGGCGGGGCCTACGACCATTTCATCCCGACCGTCGTCGATGCGATGATCTCGCAGGGCACGTTTCTGACGGCGTACACGCCTTATCAGGCGGAGGCGTCGCAGGGCTCGCTCCAGGCGTTCTACGAGTTCCAGACGATGGTCTGCGAACTGACCGGCATGGACGTCGCGAACGCCTCGATGTACGAGTTGGGCAGCGCGGCGGCGGAGGCCGTGCTGATGGCCAGAAGCGCGTCGGCCAAGCGCGGCATCGTCATGGCGACGGGCGTGCACCGGGACGTTCGCGCGGTCGTCCGCACGTACTGCCGGGGGCAGGCGATCGATCTGCACGACGTCGGCCTCGCTCGCGCGTCGGCCCAGACGGACTTGGACGCCCTGGGTCAAGCCGTCGCGAAGGACGCGGCCGCCGTGCTCGTGCAGAGCCCCAACTTCTTCGGGCAGATTGAGCGTCTCGACAAGATCGCCGAGACGTGCAAGGCCGCCGGCGCGTGCCTGATCGTGGCGGTCGATCCGATCAGTTGCGGTTTGCTCAAGCGGCCGGGCGACCTCGGCGCGGACGTCGTGATCGCCGAAGGACAGCCGCTCGGCGTGCCGCTTCAGTTCGGCGGTCCCTGGTGCGGGTTCATGGCGGCCAAGGAGCCGTTCATGCGACGGATGCCGGGCCGGATCGTGGGACGAACGGTCGACAAGATCGGGCGGCCGGCGTACTGCCTGACGCTGCAAACGCGCGAGCAGCACATCAAGGGCGCCAAGGCCACGAGCAACATCTGCACGAACCAGGGCCTGATCGCGCTTCGCACGGCCATCTACATGGCGGCGATGGGCAAGACGGGAATCGCCCGCGCGGCTCGCATGTGCTTCGACAATGCGCACTACGCCGCCAAGGAAATCGCCAAGGCGCCGGGTTACTCGCTGCCGTTTTCGGGGCCGTTCTTCAAGGAGTTCGTCGTTCGATGCGAGAAGCCGGTGCGGAAGGTGCTGGAGGCGTGCCGGGCGGAAGGCGTGCTGGCGGGCGTGGCGCTGGGCGACTTCGAGCCGAGCATGAGCGACCTTCTGATGATCGCGGTGACGGAGAAGCGAACGCGGGAGGAAATCGACCGCCTCGTCACGCTGCTGCGGAAGGTGTGACGTTTTTGTCGCCTGCCGAGAGCACGCAGGTCCATCTTTGAGAGCCGCCGGCCTTGGCCGGCGGGTAGTTTGAAAACCAGCGGGCGTCTCGCGGCGCAGGATGCGGGGCAGGGCGTTTGGCAGGTAAGGCTGGTTGGTAGCGCGGCTACCCCTCGGCCAAGGCCGAGGGCTCTTATTCGCCAAGGCCGAGGGCTCTCGTTTGCCAAGGCCGAGGGCTCGCATTTGCCAAGGCCGAGGGCTCGCATTTGCCAAGGCCGAGGGCTCTTATTCGCCAAGGCCGAGGGCTCCTGTTGGCTAGGCGGAGCGTGCTGCGGCGGTGGGGGCGTTCATCGCGTGCGTGTGGAGAGCCGCCGGGCGGGGTCGGTTGGCGGATATCGTGAAGGCTGAGGTGTCGTCCGATGAGTCGAGCGGGTGCGGATTGCGGTGAGCCGTTGATCTTCGAGAAGAGCGTGCCGGGCGGGTGCGCGGTGGACTTGGGCGAGAGCCACGTGCCGGCGACGCGGTTGGAGGATGCCGTTCCTGCGGCCCTGCTCGCCGACGAGCCGCCGGGC
>CAZERK010000599.1:0-2425 GCA_964514515.1 uncultured Planctomycetaceae bacterium | reverse complement strand
TCCGTCTGCTGCAGCGACGCGACCAAGTCTGCCTCGCCCGGCCGGAACAAGATTTGCCGGATGCCCAACGCGTGCGTCGCCAACGAGACGGCGAGCGCGGCCGTCGCCCAACGGCGAAGCCGACGCGACTGACCGTTCGACGCCGCCCGTGCAACGAGAACGACCGCCGTCAGGACGACCGGTCCCAGGTACTTGGACTCGACCGCGTGCGGCGGCAGCCTGCCCGTCGCCAGCAGCAATAGCCAAGCGCCCAGCCAGGCGAGGGCGGCCGCTCCCAGCGCCCAGCCTGTGCGGTCCCTGCCGACGAAGACCATGAGCGTGATCGCCGCCATCGCGACGAGCACGATGGCGACAGACGGAACCGCCTGTCGCACCGGCCACGGCAAGGAGCAAACCGTATCCGACAAGTTGTCGCAGATCGGCCGTACGACGTTCGCATAAAGGTTGCCGGCGAACGGATGAGGCGCTTGGGCGCGCGCGGCCGTCGCGTTGAAGCCCCAGAGGATCAGCGGCAGCAGCAGGAAGCCGATCGCCGCGAGAACGAGGATCGCCTGCGGCCATCTGCGGCGATTGCGCAGGGCCACGTGCACGAGGAACAGGACGCCGCAGACGCCCACCCAGAGGATCGTCCCGTACTGCGTCCAGAGCAACATGACGGGCGACAGAGCCAGCATCATGACGGCGTGTCGCGCCGGGGGCCGATCCTCCCACCAGTAGATCAAGGCAGCCAGGCCGACGACGATGCCAAGATAGACCAGCGCGTATTGCCGCAGCTCCGTCGCCACGTCCAACATCGTTGGCGTGCACAGCAGCCAAGCCGTGGCGAGCAGCTTGGCGGCAACCGTCGCCTCCGGCCAGAGGCAGCGGTTGGCAAACCAGGCCGCCACGAAAAGCAGGAACACGCCAAGCAGGCGAGGAGGAACCGTCGACGTCTCGCTCAGATGCGTCAGACCGTGGAGGATCAGGAAATACAGCGGCGGATGGATGTCCTGCCGCGCCAGCGATCGCACGACATCGACCGACTTGATCTCCGGCGTCGACCGAAGCAACGCATGCAACTCGCCGGCGGGAACCGCGCAGATGCGATTCGCTTGCTTGTAGTACGCATCGACCCGCTCGGCCTTGCCGGCCGCTTCCAGTAGCGAGATCGCCTCGTCGTGCTCCAGGAGCTTGGCGGACTTCTTGAAGGCGACGGCGCCGTGCAGTCCGAAGGCCGCCACGACGATCAGCGTCATCACGACTCGACGGGGCGCAAACCAAGCCCGCGGGCCGTTTCGCGCGGCGCCGACCTTCTCGGACCGGGCAACGATGGAAGAGGTCGCGGCCATCAGGCAATCGCATCATTGCTATCTGCTCTTCGCGGCGGCCGGCAAGGCGACTCGGTTACGTGCGGCTCCTACCACGACGGGGGCGGAACGCCTGTCGCCAGCGTCGCGTCTCCCGCCTGATGCGTCAGGGCTCCCATCCATGCGCGACGGCTCCCGAGCACGCCGGCCGTTTGATGTCGCCAGTCGGTCTATTTCTTCTCCGGAGGCACGAAGCGCTTCTTGAATTCGCCGATGATGCTCTCCAGCCTGCTCGCCAGGGCGTCGCTCAACTCTCTCTTGTCCGTCAACTCCTGCCAGACCTCGGGCAACTCGTCACGGAAATGCTTGAGTAGGGCGGTTTCAAACTCCGCGACCTTCGACAAGGGAAGATCGTCGAGGAACCCCTTGGCGCCGGCGAAGATACTGATGATCTGGTCGGTCACGTGGTACGGCCCGTACTGACCCTGTTTGAGCAATTCGACCATGCGCGCCCCGCGGTCCAACTGCCGCTGCGTGGCCGCGTCGAGGTCCGTTCCGAGTTGGGCAAACGCCTCCAGTTCTCGGTAGGCCGCCAAGTCCAGCCGCAACGAGCCGGCGATCTTCTTCATGGCCTTGATCTGCGCGTTGCCGCCGACGCGGCTGACGCTGATGCCGACGTTGATCGCGGGCCGGACGCCGGCGAAGAACAAGTCCGGCTCCAGGTAGATTTGCCCGTCGGTGATCGAAATCACGTTGGTCGGGATATACGCGGAGACCTCGCCTTCCAGCGTCTCGATCACCGGCAGCGCAGTAAGCGAACCGCCGGACGTCGGGTCCACGACGACCTCATGGCCGGGATGATCCTTCAACGCACGCTGTGCCTCGTGCTTGCCCGGCACGCCGATGTACGTCTTGCCGTTGACGCCGCCTTGCGTGTACTTCGAGCCCTTGGGCATGATGGCCCGGCGCTCGGCCAGCTTGCAGGACCGTTCCAGGAGCCGGCTGTGCAGATAGAACACATCGCCGGGATAGGCTTCGCGGCCCGGCGGCCGACGAAGCAGCAGGGACAACTGCCGATACGCCTGGGCCTGCTTCGAAAGGTCGTCGTAGATGACCAGCGCATCCTTGCCGTGGTCGCG
>CAZERK010000598.1:0-2437 GCA_964514515.1 uncultured Planctomycetaceae bacterium | reverse complement strand
CCGACGACGCTTGCCCTTCTGATCCCGCACGAAGCGACGGCCTCGAAGAAGAGAACGCCGATGCGCGGCGCGCCGTCGGGCTATCGGCGACGCTGATCCAAACGCCCATCGCTGACGCGGCCATACCGATTCACGATGGCACGTGGCGCTGCGATCGCGCCCTCGCAGGGAGCGGGTTGGGGTGAGGGTGAACTGCGGCTTGAATTCGTGCCCCCTCACCCTTGCCCTCTCCCCTGCGGGGGGAGGGGGAATCGTTCCGTGCTGTTGGCGGCACGTGTCGGCCGTGCCGGGGACGGTACGCGCTGATGTAGGCAGTTCTATTGGGGGGGGGCCTGCCGCGCGCGAGCGAGCAGCCAGTCTGCAAATCGAGGAACGCCGACCGACTGTTTGACGCTCAGTTGGAACAGCTCGACGGGAGGATTGACGCGGCGGATGTCGGACTCGGCCGCGGCCATGTCAAAGTCGGTATGGGGCAACAGGTCGCATTTCGTAATGAGCACGGCGGCGACGTCCTTGAACAGCAGCGGATACTTGGACGGCTTGTCCGAGCCTTCCGTGACGCTCAGCACGCTGAGGCGAACGTGCTCGCCGAGGTCGAAGTTCGCTGGACAGATGGGGTTGCCGACGTTCTCGACGATCAACAGGTCCAAATCCTTCAGCGAGAGATTCTCCAGCGCGTGCAAGACGAGCGTCGCGTTGAGATGGCAGCCGCCGTCCGTCAGGAGCTGCACGACCGGCACGTTCAGTCGGGCGATCCGCTCGGCATCGCGCGTCGTCGCGAGGTCGCCTTCCAGCACCGCCGTCCGCAGCGACCTCGTGACCGACGGCAGAACCGCCTCCAGGACGGAAGTCTTCCCGCTGCCGGCGCCGCCGAGGATGTTGATGCAGAAGATGCCGTGTTCGTCGAACAGCCGCCGGTTGTCGCGGGCGGCGTTCTCATTTTTCTGAAACACGTTCCGCAGAACGGTGATCTCCATCGGGCACCTCCGCTTCGATGGATAGGAGGTCGAGTTCGTCGCCCCCGGTTGGCGACTGCCCCTCCGCGCCGCACGTCGGGCACAGCCAGTTCCAATTCTGCACCGAGAAGCGTTTCTGGCAGCGGGGGCACAACGACTGCATGTAGGTCTTCTCGATTTCGAATTCGCAGCCGTCGCACATCGACCCGGCCGACGCGATGACGAACGCCTCTTTCAGCAGCCAGTCGTCAACGTGCCGCATCGCACCGATGCGGCAGAGCAGTTTCTTGATGCGAACGGCGCCCGCCCGCGACGCTTCGGTGCAAGCCGCCGTCACAATCGCTTGGGCTATCGAAATCTCATGCACGACTCGGTCTTTCCCGGCCCAACCACGCCGTGACGTCGTTTCGAATTTCGTCGGCCAGCGCGTCGGCGACTCGGGCGACCGCCGGCGACATGTCCTCGCCATAATCGACGTCGCGCACCGCCACCGCGTATACCCAGACCTCCTTCGGCAGCAGCTCCATGCGATCCGCAAGCTCCAGGGCCGCGTCCACGCTGAGCTGGTGTACGTTGAGGGATCGGGGCCGCCGGCGAATCCTGCTTCGCTCGGCTCCGCGGTATTCAATCCGTCGCCAGTCCCCTTCGGGATGGTCGTTGTCGGAACGGGCGGCATCCACGACGACCAGCAACTCTACTCCGTCCAGACAGGAGAGCAAGTCGGCGCAGGGAGACTCCGTCGCCAGAAGCCGCGTACCGGGTACGCCCCCGCGTGCGAGATGCTCGACGATTCGAAGGCCGATCTGATCGTCCCGCCGCAGCCACCGTCCGCAGCCGACGATACAAGCCCGATCGGGCGGCTTGACCGCCATCAGCCCTCCCACCGGATGTCCAGCATGTGCGTCGCGCAGGAGATGCACGGGTCGTAGGCCCGCACGAGCATCTCCAGTTGCAGCGTCATCTCTTCCTTGCTCATGCCGCTGGCCAGCAGCTTCGGCACGAACGCCCGCATGTCCGCCTCGATGTTCGCCAGGTTCTGGCCCGTCGGGATGATGAGGTTGGCGCTTTCGATCTTGCCCTTGGAATCGACGCCGTACTCATGGAAGAGCAGGCCCCGGGGGACTTCCGCGGCGCCGACGCCGGACGCGAACTTGGTGGGCGGCACCAGCGGCTCTTCGTTGATGCCTCGGGTCAGCAGCGCGTCGATCAACTCGATCGACGCCTCGCCGCACTGCACGCATTCGGCGACGTGGGCGGTGTTGTTGTGGAACGGGTTCTGGCAGACGGGCTTGATGCCCAGTTCCTTGGCCATCGCCTTGGCCGTCGGGTGCAACTGATCGAAGTTGTTGTTGAAGCGGGCCAGCGCGCCCACGGCGTAGCTCGGCGAATGCGGCGAGCTGCAATGCTTGGCCGCCGAATGCTGAACCACCGTCTCCTTCACGCGGTCGCGCAGCGTCCGCATTGGGCCGAGCGCTTTCTCG